>JAUIGT010000458.1 GCA_030432615.1 Verrucomicrobiia bacterium | reverse complement strand
CGCTCCAGGCCCCAGTCCTTGCACATTTTGGCGTTGATGAAATAGAGGTTGACCGCAGTCAGCTCGATGGTCAGGCCCGCGTTGAGCGCTTCGATGATTTCGTCGTTACCTTTCATGATCGGATCAGTGGTGGGAGGGGAAGGTTTGGCGGAGGAATGTTCCGCCCTGTCCACGACGCAACCACCGGCCACCGACCGGTGCAAGGGGAATCGACAAACGAGATTAGCGCCTCCTTGTCGTATCGAGACCGGGACTCAAGAAGGGAAGCGTTTGGGGGGCGGATCAGCGGACCTCCGCGCCGCCGAAGTTCAGGCCGACCTGGAACCAGACGGAGTGCTCGGAACCAAAATCATCGGAGTGATCCCAATTGTATTGGAGACGAGCCTGCAGGGTGCGGGCCGGGTTGGCATACCAGGTGATCATCGGGGAAAGGCGGAAGCGGTCGTCGAGTCCCATGTCGCTGATGCCGGAAACCCAGCCGGCGCGCACGCCCGTTTCCCAGTGTTCATTGAATCCGTAGATAAGGGTGGAGTAGAGACCGAATTCCTCGAAGCTCGCGAATTGGCGCTCTTCGTCATGGTCTTCGTGCTCCTCGTGATCATGATCTTCCTCGTGGTCTTCGTGCTCGTCGTGACCATGCTCGTGGTGGTCATCGTGTTCTTCCTCCGCGCCGTGGAGATGTCCGGACACCGCGCCGACGTGGCGGTACATCAACTCGTTCCTCCACCTCAGCGACTGGCCACCGGGACCGTAGCCATTTTCCCGCCAGAGGTATTCGAGACCGAGGCCGTAGACCTGCGTCTCCCGGCCGAACTCGTTGTCGCCCCAGGCGCCGGAGAAGATTCCAGTGACCCGGTTCATGTCGTTGATGTCGTACTGATTGACCCAGGCGGCAGTCACCAGGGTGTCGGTGAAGTTGGCGCCTTCGGCCTCGAACTCGGCTTCCTCGTGGTCGCCGTGTTCATGCCCGTGGTCGTGACCGTGTCCGTGGGAGGGAAGACCGCCGACCGCGACGGAAAGCACCGAGGCCTGCATCATGGAAAGCGGAACATCGATGGAGACTTCGCCGCCGATGGTGGCCATCTCGCCCTCGTTCAGAAAGCGGCCATTGACGAGATTCTGGTCCACGAACATCCAGCCGTGATTGTGGACGCTGTTCTGGAAACCGAAGCGGTTGTAGAACTGGCCACCGCGCAACTGGATGCCGAGGGGGAGATCGACAAGTTTCAGGAAACCCTCCTCGAGCACGAAATCGAAGTGGCCGTGAGCGTCGGTATAGCCGTTCGCAGTGGCGAAGCCCTGGAGCATCCCGGCACGCAAGGACATGCCCGGATGCAGCGCCTGGAGGGTCGCGTCCGATTGGGGATCGTGGTGATTCGATGCGAGGCTCTCCTGCTCACCGGTGGTTCCCCCGAAGGCACCAAAGCCGTGGAAGTGCGGAAACAGGAATCCCCCGATGTTGGCGTCGGAAAAGGAAAGTGCGTCGATGAAACTTTCATCCAACGCGGGTGGCTCCGCGGGGACGGAAGTTTCTCCGGCAAAGAGATTTCCCGAGAGCAGGAGCGTGGCTGTGCCAAAGGCAGCGATGGCCACGGCGGAGACGAATGGGCGGGAGTGGAACGAGCGCATGGTGAAAACAAGTTTTTCGCATTTGCAATTGACTTGCAACAATATTAATGCGATTTTTTTGCGTTAACTACCAGGAATTCTTGACGCGACAATTGCGAAAATTAACCGTATTATAATTTTCATGAAAACAAAGCTTTTCCGGTTGGTGATTCTCTCCGTGATTGGGTTCTTCGCCCTGGGCCTCGTGTCCTGCGAGACCACGCCGAATGTCGGCGACGCGAAACCGGCGGCGGCGGGTTCGGCGGATCACAAACCCTCCTACGACTACTGGCAGAACGGCGGGGGAGCTTGTTGCCCGGCTCACGCCGCCATGTTCGAGGGCTCCTGATCCGGGGGCGGGTAGGAGCCGAGAGTTTGTTTCCTGTTTGACCGGAGGGTTCCACGGGCTCATGGGGTCGCTCGGTGCCTACCAGCGACCACGCGAGGGAGGGGGAGCGCTCCCCATCTCGAGGAGGATGTCGCCGATATCCGAGGCCACCTTTTGGAATTCCAGGAATTGTCCACCCTCCTCCTCCGGGTTCTCGGGGATGGTGCTTTCGGGGACGTCCTCTTCCGTGAACCAATCCCAGAGATCCGCGAATTCCTCGAAGGACTCGCGCAGCTTCTTGCGGGTGCGGGGAGCCTCGAGCGATTGGTCGAATTCGGAAATCAGCCAGATGGCGGGCAATTCCGGAACGACCCACGCCAGGTAGGCATTCTGCCCCATGACCAGGGCTTCCTCGGGCGAGCCCACCCGGAACGAGAGGGGCGCTTCGACGAGCAGGCTTCGGACATCGAGAAGAAAAACCGGACCCCAGGGGCAGTTGCGGATGGCTTTTCCCAGGGCTTCGCGGGCGGCCTTCATACGGCTGCTGCGGAGACGCGCGAAGGGACGGGCCGACTCGAAATTCAGGACCTTCTCCGGTTCCTCCAGTTCCTCCAGGGCCAGGTTGAAAAGGGTGAGGGCCCGGCCGTAGAGGAACTCGCAGGAAATGTCGTCGGGATATCGTTTCAGGAGAGCCTCCGCTTTCATGAACTCGCCGAGGTAATTGAGCAGGGGTAGCAGCCGATAGCGGATTCCCTGGTTGTCACCGAAATTGAGCTGGAGCAATTCCTCGAAGAGCTCGACGGCGCGATCGAATTCCGCCCGGCTCATGTGGGCCTCGGCCAGCGCCTCCATCGCCATCATGAAGGGACGCGCCTCGATCCAGCCCCAGAGTTCCGGACTTCCCGATCTCGAACCCTCCGAACTATCCGACGGCGTGATGAGGTCGGCATGCTTTTCCCGGCCCGCCTCCACCGCTTTCCGGATCAGGCGCAGCCGTTCGCCGGCGTTCTCGGAACCAGGTTCCACGAAGTCGGCCCGCGCCATCCAGGCGTCGCAGCAGAGCGGATCGATCTCCAAGGCCGCCTCGATGACCGCCTCCACTTCCTCGGGAGTGGAGGCGTCGTCCAACTCGCGGAGCTTGGCGATCGCCTGGAAATGCGGGGATGGATTTTCTTCTTCCCCCACGAGATCATCGATGTTTTTTCCCATGAAGTTCCCGGCCAGGAAAGCGTTGATCTCCTCGGGCGTCTCCAGGCCGGACTCGGCGACTTTTCGGGCCATCAGGCTCATGAACTGGTCTTTCCCCGGATCGAATCCCGGAGAAATCTCCGACCTTTCGCCGCCGGAGTGGCGAACCTCGGTTTTCTTTCGCTTGCGCTTGGCCACTCTGGCACCTCGTCGCGAACGGGGCCAAATTCAAGTGGCTTTCACCGGGCCCCGGTGACCTCGCGCATCTCCGCCTCGGTCGAGCCGGTCCGGCGGATGCGCACGAGGTAGTCGCTGGTCTTTTCGGCCTCGGAAAGGGTCAACCAGCGAACGAGGTTTTCCGGGTGCTCCAGGCGGGAAAAGAGGGCGCGATGGATGCGCGACATGTCCACCCACATGGTGCCGTAGCCGCTGCCACCGTCGGCGTTTTCCAGGTTGCTGGACCAGACCTTGATGGCGTCGCCGCTTTCGTTCTCGCCGAGGTAGACCACGAGGTGACCGCGCTCGCCTTTGCCGATGTGTTCGTTCCAGAAGATCTTGAGGAAATCGCCCGGTTTGGCGTTTTCGAAGCCGAGGAAATTTCGGCCCAGTCCCAAGCGATGAAACAGCACCGCGGTGCCGGGACCATCGGCGTTCCAGTGACCGAAGAGCCCGACCCCGTCGAGCTTCCCGTGGATGACCTCGGTCTTGTCACCGACTCCGGCCAGTTCTCGCGACAGGCGGGAATCGGCGGGAATGGTGCCGTCGCGCTGCAAGTCGGCGACGACGTCGCAGAACAGCAGCCAGGTCGCGCTGGAGCAGAAACTGCCCGGGAGCGCGCGGCGCGGTGTCACCTTGAGCCGCCCCTCGCGATCGACGTCGAGCGCCTTCCCCAGGGCCTCGACCGTGGCGTAGAGGTCATCGAACCGTTTCCCTTCGGGAAGGTCCTTCCGGTAGGAGGCGTAGTGGCCGCCGGAGGGCATGGCCTCGATCTTCCGCAGCACGAGTTCGTTGCGGTCCTCGGCCGCGTCGGTCGTCGGGAGCAGGAACGCGGCGGCGAGTAGAAAAACCAGAGCGGGAACCGGGCGGAGCATCCTGTTCGTGGATGGAATTGCGGGAGCGGATACCGTCGTCGAGTCACTCGCTGTCCGCGAGTTCCAGTTCCGCGAACACGGGGCGGTGATCCGAGGCGACGATCTCGGGAATGACGCGGGCGCCTTTCAACACGAAGGCGGCGGCGGGTCGGTAGAAAATGTAGTCGATCCGCGACTTCGGTTCCACCACCGGGACCGTGGGCGAGGGCGGGTCGTCGGTGGCGTTGGTCCATTGTTCCAGCAGCACCTGCACGGGTTCCTCCTCGGGCCTGGCGTTGATGTCGCCGGCGAGAATGGTGCGGAGGTCATCGGCGAAGAGTTCATTCACCGCCTTGGCCTCGGCGACGCGATCCTCGGGTACGTTGTGCTGGAAGTGGGTGCTGACGAAACGGAGCGGTTTTCCGTCCGGTGCTTCCACCGTCACGGCGATGGCCCCGCGGGGGTAGGTCGTCAGTTCCGGCGTCGCCTCGGTGTAGGGCAGGGGATGAATGGCGACGTCGAGGATGGGCAGGTTGGTGAGGACGGCGTTGCCGAAGAGGCCGCCCTGGTAGTGCTGGGTCGGCCCGAAACGCGCCGCGAGGCCGGTCAGTTTCGCCAGTTCACGAATCTCGTGGACCCGGCCGGAGCGTTCCACGCCGACATCGACTTCCTGGAGGGCGACGAGGTCGGGCTTCTCCTTGTTGATGACTTCGGCGATACGCTCGATGTCGTATTTGCCGTCCATGCCGAGTGCCCAGTGGATGTTGTAGCAGAGGACGCGGAGCGGTCGGTCCGCTTTCTTCTCTTCGGCGGACAGGAGCGGGCTGACAGCGAGGAGCGAGACAACGACCAGGCGGAAGAGCGAACGTTTCATGGAGAAAGGTGTAACCTGAGGCGGGCACCATCGACAATCCCCGCGAACACGGAATCGGAGAGCGGTAGAGGGTTGAG
>JAUIGT010000457.1 GCA_030432615.1 Verrucomicrobiia bacterium | reverse complement strand
GCGACCGGAGTCGCTGCTCTACATTGCGGTTCTCGGTTCGCTCACTACCAACTACCGGTAACCGACCAAATCATTACTCACTACTCTACTCACTACTCACTACTCACTAATCACCAGCACCCCGTTCATCACCGCCCAGTGCCCCGGATAGGTGCAGAGATAGGGATAACGACCCGGCTCCTCCGGCGCGTGGAATCGCAGCGAATAGCGGCGATTGTGATTCAGCATCGGCGTGTAGTGGAGGACATCGTCGCTCTGCGGCACGTAGTGATGCGACGCCGCCTTCGGATCGGCCAGCATGAGATTGGCGGCGTTGCCGACGATCTGGAGCTTGTCCTTTTCCGCCAGCACGAAGTTGTGGGGAATGGTGTCGAGATTCCGGAACTCGATCGAGAGGGCCTCACCCGGCTTGGCGTGGATTTCCTTCACGTCGTATTGCAGTCCCGAGATCGCGGTCACCGCGATCTTCCGCCCGCTCTTGATCGGCGGATGCTTGGGTTCGAACGGGAAGGGAAAGGCGATCCGCAGGGTCAGTTCGTCCGGTTTCTCCACCTCGCTCGGCTGATAGCCCTCGAAGCCGGAAAAATCCTCCCGCAACCAGAGCACGGTCGGATACAGGTCGAGTGAGAAGTCTTCTCCATTGGCCGCCTTCAATCGGCCATGCACCTGCATCTGCATCGCGGGCACGATGCCCGGCATCTCGACGAAGATCGTCTTCTGATCATCGCCGATCACGTGGACCGAGGTCACCGCCACCGGGTCGTGCCCCGGGGTCTCCGGCTGTTTCAGGGAATACTCCAGCGAACCGTAGGCATCGGCGTATTCGTAGTTCCAGGCCTGGGCGAAGAAATTCTCCGCCTCCAGGCTGGCGGGATCGACCGGGGTGGCGAGCTCGATCACGATCCCGTTGCGATGCGCCTTCCAGCCGACCGGGAAATGATTGTGCGCGTCACCGAGGTAGCGCACCCGGGCGAAATCGCCGTCGGTGATGGCGTAGTTCCCCCACCCGTCGGCGCCGCTGACGTAGAGTTGCCCATCCTTGGGATTGAACCGACCGCGATGCGCGCCGCTCTCGAAGTCCCCCGGCATCGGGACCGCCGCGCCCTGGGTGCGTTTCCCGTCGGCGGTGTCGCGCAGAATCATCATCCAGGTGCCGGCGCCGAAGGAAAAGTGGAACAACTGCCCGTCAAGCGGCCCCCATTTTTCCGAATTCGCGAAGACCTGCCCACCGGAACTGTTGTCCAGCCCGCGCGGCAGGTAGCACATGGCAGGCGCGATTTCCGGCCCACCCTTCTCGAAATAGCGACCGTAGAAATCGCCGTCCTTCACCTCGAACACCGCCGAGGCCGGCGTCCAGTCGCCCTCGTTGGTGCTGGTAGTGACGGTGCTCCCGTCCGGACTGGCGCCGACGCCGTTGGTGTTGCGCAGGCCGGTGGCGATGGCCTCGGCCGAGGAACCGTTCGGCGCCACGCGAATCACGCCCGAGTTGGCGGCCACGAAGTAGAAGTAGCCGTTCCCGTCGCGCTGGAGGCCGGTGTAGAAATCGTGCCCGCCGTCCGACGAGGGAAAGTCGTCGCAGAAATTCTCGTAGTAATCCATCTCCCCGTCCCCGTTGAGATCATGGAGCCGAGTGATGCGGTCGCGCCCGATCACGTAGATCTGCTCGTCGTAAATGCTGAGCCCCAGCGCCTGGTTGAGCCCGGTGGCGATCCGCGTCCAGGTGACCGCGTCGAGGTCGTCGTCCAGCCCGCTCACCCGCCAGACATCCCCGAACATGGTGCACACCGCCGCGTCGCCGTTGGCGAAAAAATCGTGCCCACCGATCAGCATGACCGAGCCGAACCCGTTGTGCAGCGGCACCGGGATCCGGTCGATGGCGAAGGGGGCGCCGGAAATGGGTTCGCCGGGATGGCCGGAGAGGGTGATGGTCCGGTCCGCGTAGCGGGCGGAACCGGAATTCAACGCGAGCGCCTTGATAGATTCCCCTCCCACGAAAAAGCCTCCCAATCGATTCGCCGCCAGCAACGCCGAATCCTCCTTCCTTCCGTCCGGCGCATCCAGTTCCACTTGGGAAACGAATTCGCCCTCACGCAGGGTCGGAGAATCCCAGATTTGAACCCCATCAATCGAGTAGTGAAAGACCACGCGCTCTCCACTTCGATAGAATCCCTGGAAATCCAATCGGGCAAGCTCGTCGGATTCTTTTCCCTCCATGACCATCCATCCCAGCCCCTTTTCCGCCTCCGCGATCACCTCCCCGTCCGGCTCGATCCCCTGTCCGATTCCCCACCGGCTCGGCGAATACTTCACGAATCCGCCCTTCCAGACGTGCGTGTAGCGCAACGTCTCCGTATCGAAGGCACAACTCAGGTCGTCACTCAACCGCACCGCGATGGCCCGGGTGTAGGTCTGGCCGTTGACCCGCAGGATGCCGCAGACCACCCCGGCGTCCTCCATCAGGTTCCAGCGCCGGTCCTTGAAGCTGTTCTTGTGGAACATGCCCCAGTGACCAAAGGTCCCCGCGTCCAGCCCCGGAAAAGGCGGCAGGATGTCCGGCACCTCGTTCCCGTCGAGGTAGTATTCGGCCTGGCGCCCGTAGAAATCGTAGAGCCGATGCCGATTGATCGGGTGCTGCGCGAAATCGTAGCCGTGTCCTTCACGGCCCCCTTTCACGCTGAGGTAGGGCAAAGCCACCTCGCCCTGGAGGGCTCCGATTCCCTCGTGGGCGGGTTCTTCCAGGTCGAAGTCGCTCACCTTCAACTGCCGCTCCTCCCAGTATTCGCGCTTGTGGGTCTTGAACGGCGTCGGCTGGTAGTCTCCCACCAGCGTCACGTCCGTCTTCGGCGGAATCTCCATCCCGAGGCACCAGAAGATCCCATTGGCGATGAGACGGCGCGTTCCCTCCGCCTCCAGGTCGACCGAGGCTCCCATCGTCGTCGTGAAGACCCGCCCCTTCCGCCCCCCGGGCAGCTGGTAGCTCTTCGTCCAAGCCACCGCCTGCATGGGATCGTTCTTGTCGTTGCTGCCCTCGGTCACGTAATCGGGCGCCTTTTCGTAGGGCCCCTTTCCGACCGGTTCCGAATCCGGCTCCATCCCGGCCAGCACCTGGCCCCGCAGCAGGATTTGCACATCGTCGCCGGGAATCGGCTCCTTCACCCCATAGACATCGGTCGCGCCCCAGACCGAACCGGGTTCGATCCCGCGCAGGATCTCGTGTTTCTCCGCGCCCTTCTCCACGATCCCGCGCGTGCTCTCGTGCCCGTGCCAGCCGTGGTGGCTGAAAAACCAGCTGCCCAGCACCAGCCCGCCGAAGCCTTCCTCCCACGCCTTTTTCTCGCCGCGGTATTTCCAGCTCCAGTGATGCCACTTGGAGTCCTCGGGAAAGCGAAACCCGTGGTTCGCCGTCCGCAGTCCGACCACCGGGCGACCGCTTTCCAGGTAGGTCTCGATTTCTTCCATCTGCTCGTCCGGCAACGCGCGAAAGCGGGTGGAGATGACCATCAGGTCGGCCGTTCGCAACGCTTCCAGCCCGGGGATGTGGTCCAGCACTTGGGGATTCACGATTCCCGGCGCTTCCGGATCCTGGGCGTAAAGAACGGTGCATCGGAAGCCATGCCGCACCGCCATGATCTTGGCCAACTGACTCAGCGCTTCCTCGGATCGGTACTCCTCGTCGCCGGAGATGAAGACCAGGTGGCGCCCGTAGCCTTCCGGCGCGAAGCCGTCGTAGACCTGCCACTGCTTGGGCTCGTCCGCGCCACGAGAAGGCGCGGCCAGGGCGAACAGGGCAAGGCTCAAGAGGGTCAGGTGTCGAACCAGAGAGGGTTTGCTGCCAATCATGGGCGCAGTCTGCACGAAAAGCAGGGCCCGAGTCCACCCGCCTCTTCGTGGGAAAGACAGGAATTGCCCGGTCTCGCAATACGCGCGCAGTCTCGAACAAGGAACGCGGAGCCGGATCCCGGAATCCGGGGCATGGTCATTCCAGATTCAAGAACGGATCGAGACTTTTCTGAAGAGAGACAATTCTTCCGCCGGTTGGGCCTGATCGCCCACCGGGGGTTGACCAAGGCTGGAGACGATGCCTCCCCGTCAGTTCGCTGGCGGGGAGGTTTTCTCTTTCGCGGTTTTTCGGTTTCCGGTTCGGGGTTTTCGGTTCCCCGGGCTCAAGAAGGCGGGGGTTGCTGGACTGCTGGATCACGGATACCGGGTCGCGTAGCGACCATGCATGGTAGCCGGGCGTTTCAACGCCCGGACCTTTGATGGAAAAGAATCGCGTCGCGTAGCGACCGCTCATAAGCTGGGCATCCCATGGCCAACACCCACACCGAACTCCTCTACCACTGCGTCTGGAGCACGAAGAACCGGGAACCGCTGATTCATCCCAAGATCGAAGAGTCCGTCTGGGCCATTCTTGCCAAAGTGGCCACGCGTCACCAGATGCACATCCGGCGGGCGGGCGGAATCGAGAACCATGTCCATGTCTTGATCGACATTCCCAAGACCTTGTCCGTATCCGAGGCGATGAAGCAACTGAAGGGTGGAGCTTCCAACGCAATCAACCAGGAAGGCCTGCTGCCCGCGGGACGCTTTGCGTGGCAGGAAGGATACGCCGCCTTCACTGTTAGTTCTTCGAACGCGGCCCAAGTTGCCGCCTATGTCGCCAATCAGCGTAAACATCACCATCAGCGGACTTTCGAGGACGAATTGGTAATACTGTTGGAGAAACATGGCGTGGAATACGATCAGAAATATCTCTGGGATTGAGCGGTCGCTACGCGACGCCCGGTTGTCGGAAACAGCATTCCGGGCGTTGAAACGCCCGGCTACCATGCACGGTCGCTACGCGACCAGATCCCGTTCGCCCGTTCGCCCGTTCGCCCGTTCGCCCGTTCGCCCGTTCGCCCATCCAACCATCCCTCCCGGCTCAGAACCCATGCCGCCACAGGAAATCGAACCCGTAGGCCGGGTAGTAGCTGTGGACGATGGCGGCGACGAGGAAGAAATCGACGACGAGGTGCACGATCAGCACCCAGAGCAGGCTCTCGGATTTCTCGAACATGCTGCCCTGGGTCCAGGCGAAGGCGTAGATGATGAGCGGGCCGACGCCGATGAAGGCCATGTCGTTGAGGACGGCGGTGTAGACGACGGCCTGGA
>JAUIGT010000456.1 GCA_030432615.1 Verrucomicrobiia bacterium | reverse complement strand
ATCGAAAGAAGTCCGAGGGTCAACCCCCGAAGGCTCGCAGGCCCCGAAAGGGAACCGGAAGCCTTGGGCGTTTGGGTGTCTGGGTGTTTCGTCATTGGCTGGGCGTCACTCCTTTCGTCAGCAGGATGTTCCCGTACTTCGACACATCGCCGGTCATGACCACGGCGAAGGCCTTCTGCGCTTCCTCGTAGAAGGCGAAACGCTCGATCTTGGCGATCGGCGGCGTTTTCGGGGCGTGGCGATCGATGACTTCCCGGTAGGCGGCTTCCACCGCGGGATCGGCGCTGTCGCCGTCCACCGGAGCCATCATCGCGACGGGGGCGTCGATGAAGTCGTCCAGTTCGAAGAGCGGCAGGATGCCGTCGAGCAGGTCGGGAATGAGGAGCCCGTCGGCTCGCAGGGTGAGGTCGTTGACCGAGTGCCCGGGAAAATGCGCATCGGCGAGGATGAGGGTGTCGCCGTGGCCCATCCGGCAGAGCGTGGCCAGCAGTTCTGGCGAGAGGAGAGGGGAAATGCCTTTCAACATGAGGCGTCGAAGATGGCAGACGGCGCCACGGCGATCAAGGTCCGAAGCTTCCCGCGAACAGGTCGAGGATTCAATCCAGGTGGTCGATGTCGAGACCCTTCGGTTTCTCGACCTCGACGGGCACCGCCTCGTCGATCGACCGGTGCACCCAGACGCTCTGCACGAGGCCGAGGAGGAACATGATGATGACCACGAAGGTGCCCCCGAAACTGATGAGTGGCAGGGGAATCCCGGTGATGGGCATCAGCAGCAGGTTCATGCCGACATTCTGGAAGATGTGGGCGAAGAACAGGCCCACCACTCCGACCACGAGCAGCCGTCCCAGCATGTCGCGACTGTAGAAGGCCACGAAGAGACATTGCAGCAACAGCAGGAGGAAGCCCGAGAGCATGAGAACCGAACCGCGGAAGCCGTGTTCCTCGGCCAGCACCGCGAAGATGAAGTCGTTGATGGCGGTGGCGGGCGTGATGAAGCCCTTGTAGTTCATCGTCTCGTTGCTCTTGAAACCCTTGCCGGTGAAGCCTCCCGAACCGATCGCCAGCATGTTGTTGTGGGCGCTGTAGGCCGGGCCCAGGGTATCGACCTTGCGACCCATCATCATGTCGATGGGCACGGTGATGCGCTTTTTCTGGTAGTCCTTGAGGCCGAAGAAATAGGCATAGGGCAGCACCATGGTGCCGCAGAGGGCGATGACGATGAGGTAGCGAAAGGGGATGCTCCCCACCAGGACCATGGCCCCGATGACGGGAATCCAGACGATGGCCGAGCCGAAGTCGCCGGTGGCCAGCACCAGCAGGAACGGAATGCCTCCGACGAGGCCGGCGAAGATGAGCCGGAGGAAGTGGTTCCGGAAGATCGGGTGGATCTTGTGCATGCCGCTGAGCACGAGGCTCATGAGGACGATCCCGCCGGCGATGGCGACCTGGGAGGTCTGCATCGTCTTGCCTCCGGGCAGGCGGATCCAGCCCTTCTGCCCGTTGACCTCGATCCCGTTGATCATGGTGTAGACCAGCAGGCCGATGCCCAGCAGGTAGAAGGGGATGCCCGCCAGCTTCAGCCAGCGGTAATCGACGAGCGAGGCGGCGAAGAAGAAGACGAGCCCGATCATGATCGCCTTCACCTGCGACCGCCAGGCGAAGCTCAGGTCGCTCTCCCGCATCCAGCAGGCGCTGTAGATCGCGAACACCCCGAAGATCAGGAGCCCCGCCATGGTGGCGAAGAGGATCCAGTTCATACCGAGAAATTTGCGCAGCAGCGGAGTCATCCGGAGGAAATATGAAGCTTGGAGACTGTTGAAAAACCCTGAAACGAAAAATCGTGGTGCTTTTTGGGATGAAAAAAGCGGCGTTGCCGGGGGCGGTCTTGATCGACCCTGGCGGACTGCGGCCCTTTTGTTCGCTGGCTTCGTTGCGATTCAGTCAGGTAGCTCGCTACCCTCCTTCACCGCGCCTCGCCATCGATCAAAGTGACTCGCAGTTTTTCCTTCCATGGTTCTTCAACAGTCTCTTAACGAAACTTGAATAAAATCCCGATTCGGGAAATCACAACGCCGCGATCATTGATGGCGGGAAACCGCGGTCTGGATCAGGCGCCGAGTGTAGTCGTGTTGCGGATCGGAGATGACGCTTTCCCGCAGCCCGGAATCCACGATTTTTCCGCGGCTGAGCACGTGAAGCACCGGGGCGAGGTGGTCGGCCAGCGCGATGTCGCCGGTGAGCAGGAGGAGGGAAAGACCGAGTTCCTCTTGGAGATCCGAGAGCCGGTTGACCAGCGGGGCGCTGACGGCGGGATCGAGCCCGCGGGTGAAGTCGTGCAGGATCAAAAGGCGCGGGTGCTGCAGCAGGGCGCGGGCGAGGGCGACCCGTTGGCGGTTCGCGGGAGAAAGCGCGGGCGGTTTCTCCTCGCGAACGGTGTGCGGCACGCCGGCGTGGTCCATGGCGCGCTCGATCTCCCGGAGGCGTTCGGCCTTGTCCCGGCTTCCGCCACCGTTGGCGTGCGCGGTGACGAGGAGGCGGGCGACGGTGAGATGCTCGGGGAGCGAGCCGAACTCATCCGCGAACAGGAGAGGCATCTGGCGCCGGAGCGGGCGCCGCCGGCTTTCCCGGAGCCCGGTCAGGTCCTGGTCCTGGAAAACGATGCGTCCCGACGCCGGGGCGACGAATCCCGAGAGCGCCAGGGCGAGAGGCAGGGTTCCGCTGTCGCCCTCCCCGACGATGGCCGTGGTCTGGCCCGGGAGCACGGTGAAGCTGATCTCGTCGAGGAGCGCCGTCGGACTCTCCGGCGAGCGGCCGACCCGGAAGCGGCCGCGGCCGGGCGCGGAGAGGACGGTGAGCGTTTCGACTTCGAGCAGGGCCATGGAATCGTCGTGAAGATAACGCCGGAAATCGCTCCGGTCGATGAATCAAAGTGGGTTGGGTCGCGCGTCCCACCCTGTCGGGTCACGTCACCGGATCGCCCAGCGCCACTTCGCGGCCGAGGAATCTGGGTTCGGTGTCGAGCACCCAGACGTCGAGGACGGTCTTGAAGCGGGCGAGGTGCTCCCGGAGGCGGCTGCGGAATCCGCCGAGCGTCTCGACGTCGCGCGCGTTGAAGCCGACGGCGTCGATGCCGTGCTCGCGGGCGATGAATATGGCGCGCTCGTTGTGAAAACGCTGGGAGACGATGGTCAGTTCCCGCTGGCCGAAGATCTCGTGGGCGCGGACGACGGAGTCGAGGGTGCGAAAGCCGGCGTAGTCGCGATAGATCCGCTCGGCTGGAACGCCCGCTTCGACGAGAGCGTCGCGCATGTCGGTGGGTTCGTCGTAGTCGTCGCGATGGTTGTCGCCGCTGACGATGAGGTAGTCCACCTTGCCCGACTGGTAGAGCGCGGCGGCCGCGTTGATGCGGTAGTGGAAGAAGAGGTTGCCTCGGCCGTTGGGCAGCGTCTTGACGCAGCCGAGCACGAGCCCGGCGGCGCGGTGCGGGATCGTGTCGAGGGTGTCGTGGACACGCTCGGCGGCGGCCTGGTCGATGGCGAGATTCCCGATGACGATGCCGATCAGGCCGGCCACCGACAGGAGGGCGGCGAAAACGGGGAGGCGGCGATAGCGGGCGAACGAGGCGAGATAAGCGCGAAACGAGTTCATGGATGCGTCCCGTTACGGGGAGCGGGTTCGAATTCTTTCATCTCCCTCGCACGCCCGCGCTCAACTCCGCACGCGATCGGGGGCTTGCCGCTTTGGTCTTTTCCGATAGAATGCCGCCCATGAAATCCCCGAATGCCTTGTTCCCGGTCCTGTCCCTTCTCTCCCTGGTCGCGTTTGCCCAGGCCGAGCCGCAGGTGAAGCTGCAGCCGATCTACGAGAACCTGGAAGTGACCCGCCCGGTGTCGCTGGTGATCCCGCCGGACGGCACCGACCGACGTTTTCTCGTCGAGCAGACCGGAAAGATCCGCATCCTGCCGGCCGACGAGTCCGCCACCGAGGCCAAGACGTTTCTCGACGTGACCGACCGAATGGGCGTGGAAAAGGATTTCGAGGAGGGGCTGCTCGGGCTCGCCTTTCACCCGAAATACGCGGAGAACGGGAAGTTCTACATCTACTACTCGAAGCAGGGGCCCAAGCGCAGCGTGCTCAGCGAATTCCAGGTGGCGAAGGGCGATGCCGATGCCGCCGACCCGGCCTCGGAGCGCATTCTCATGGAGATCCAGCAGCCGGAGTGGAATCACAACTCGGGCAACCTGCTCTTCGATCCGGAGACCGGCTACCTCTATGTCTGCGTCGGTGACGGCGGGCTCAAGAACGGCGTCTTCATGCTGCCGCAGAAACTGACCCGCTGGAACGGAAAGGTGCTGCGCATCGATGTCGACGGGCGCACCGGCGACCGCCCCTACGGCATTCCGGAGGACAATCCCTTCGTCGGCGTGCCCAACGCCTGCGAGGAAATCTGGGCCTACGGCCTGCGCAATCCCTGGGGCGCGGCCATCGACACGGAGACGGGACTTTTCTGGCTGGCGGACGTCGGCCAGGACCTGTTCGAGGAAGTGAACCTGATCGAGAAGGGCGGCAATTACGGCTGGGAACACCGCGAGGGCATGGTCGAGCAGCCGGGACGCAAGGCCTTCATGGAGGCGCTCGGGATGGGCAAGCGGATGGACCCGCCGCGCGGCACCCAGTTCATCGACCCCGTCCACGTGTATCCGCACGGCGAAGGACTCAGCATCACCGGCGGTTTCGTCTATCGCGGATCGAAGGTCCCGTCCCTGGCGGGTCACTACGTCTTCGGCGACTGGAAATACGGCGCGCTCTGGGGACTCGACTACGACGCCTCGGCGAAGAAGGCCAAGGCCAATCACGTGCTCCACAAGCCGGACAATCCGGCCGAGCCGGTGGTGCAGCCGACCGGGATCTATCCGGACGAAAACGGCGAAGTGATCGTGCTCGGCTGGCGCGGAAAGATCTTCCGCCTGGTGTCGGCCGGGTGAACGATCGGGGAGTCGGGACCGCGAATCGACGCGGATAAACGCCGATTTTTTTTTGCCGGGAGTGCGGGCGTTTCGTCCGCTTCGCCGGTCTGGGGGGTATCGAGTGCTGCGTAGGCCAGCGGCTCCTGTCGCGGCCGGGCATTCCGCTTTGAATGGCGGGATGAAATCCCATGCTACG
>JAUIGT010000455.1 GCA_030432615.1 Verrucomicrobiia bacterium | reverse complement strand
CCTGCATGCAGAGGTGAATGTCCGCATTTCCCGGCCCGGGCCAAGGCGGTCATTCACCTCTGCATGCAGGGTGGACCGAGCCAGGTCGATCTCTTCGATCCCAAGCCGATGCTCGACAAGCATCACGGCGGTGACGTGCCTGAATCGATCACCAAGGACGCCATCCAACTGCGCACCGCCAGCTTGATGCGCAGTCCGTGGAAATTTTCCCGCCACGGACAATCGGGCCTGCCGGTGTCGGAGTTGCTGCCCCACATCGCCCAGGAAGCCGACGAACTCGCGGTGATCCGCTCGATGTACAACGTGCATCCGAACCACGAGCCGGCCGTCTACAAGATGCAGAGCGGCAAGATCTTCCCGGGTCACCCGACCTTCGGATCCTGGATCGCCTACGGACTCGGCAGCGAGAACGCCAACCTGCCCGCCTACGTGGTGCTCGCCGATCCGCAGAACCGGCTTCCCGTCAACGGCGTCGAGAACTGGATGTCCGGCTACCTGCCGCCCCACTACCAGGGCACCCCGATGCGGGGGGAAGGTTCGCCCATGCTGAACCTGAAGCCGGACTACGAGGAACCCGGCGCCGTCACCGCGCTGAAACGCGGCCTGCTCGGGAAGCTCGACCGGAACCACCGCGACGCGCGGCCTTTCCAGCCCCGGCTCGACTCGCGCATCGAAAACTACGAACTCGCCGCCCGCATGCAGCTCACCGCCACCGAGGCGCTCGATGTTTCCGACGAATCGGAAGCGACCAAGGCGCTCTACGGCATCGGGAACAAGGACAGCGACAGCTTCGGGAAACGCTGTCTCCTCGCCCGGCGGCTCGTCGAGCGCGGCGTGCGCTTCGTCCAGCTCTATCCCCGCGGCCAGATGTGGGACAACCACGGCAACATCGCCAGTTCCCTGCCCGCCGCCTGCGCCCACACCGACCAGCCCGTCGCCGGCCTCCTGCGCGACCTGAGACAGCGCGGCCTGCTGGAGGATACCCTCGTCGTCTGGGGCGGTGAATTCGGCCGACTCCCCATGGCCCAGGGATCGAAGAATGGCAATCTCGACAAGGCCGGCCGCGACCACGGTCCCTACGGCTTCACCACCTGGATGGCCGGCGGCGGCGTGAAGAAGGGAACGGTTTACGGCTCCACCGACGAGTTCGGCTTCGCCGCGGTGGAAAACCGGGTCAGCATCCAGGACTGGCACGCCACCATTCTCCACCTCCTCGGCATGGATCACGAGCGGCTCTTCTTCGAGAAGAACGGGCTCGAGGAAAAGCTGACCCACACCTACCCGACCCGGGTGGTGCGCGAGGTCATCGCGTAAGCCACGCGATCGCCCCGCGTCGATTTCGATAGCTCCTCTCGTTTTGGTCGGGAGCCTCGCACCCACCATGGACGAAGATCGAGACGGACATTCCCTGCTGAACCCCGGCGCCAACTGCTGGCGTCTCGAACGAGCCGACCGCGTCGGATGGCTCGTCGGCGGCAGGGCGTATTTCCGCGCCGTGCGCCAAGCGCTTCTCGAAGCCGAGCGACACGCCGTCGTTCTCGCCTGGGACCTTCACAGCGAAGTTCTCCTGGAAAGGGACGAGGAGAATCCCGACGACGGTCTACCAAGAAAGCTCGGCCCCTTTCTCAATGCCCTCCTCGAAGCGCGCCCGAACCTGGAAATCCATCTCCTGGTCTGGGATTTCTCCATGATCTATGCCGCCGAGCGCGAGTGGCGCCTGTTTTCCGACGCTTTTCGCGATCCCCATCCGCGCCTCCACCTCCACTACGACGACCGCCTTCCGATGAATGCCTCGCATCACCAGAAGGTGATCGTGGTCGATGACGCCCTCGCTTTCGCCGGCGGATTCGACCTCAGCAGCTGGCGCTGGGATTCCGCGAAACATCGGCTGCACGATGAACGCCGCACCGATCCCCACGGCGATCCGTATCAACCGTATCACGATCTCGCCCTCGCCCTGACCGGCCCTGCGGCCAAGGCGCTGGGAGACCTCTGCGCGGAACGCTGGAAACGCGCCACCGGCAATGCCCTGCCCCGGCGGGATTCGCCCCGCGACCAGGCACCCTGGATTTCCGGGTTGGATCCGTTTCTCGAGTCGGTCGATATCGGGATCGCCCGCACCTTTGCCGCGTTCGATCCCTGGCCGGAGGTGCACGAGGTGGAACGCCTGCACCTCGATCTCATCGCCGTCGCCCGGGACTACCTCTACTTCGAGAACCAGTATTTCTCCTCGCGCCGCCTCACCGAAGCCCTCGCGCAGCGCCTGCGAGAACCGGACGGCCCGGAAGTGATCATCGTGCTCACCCGGGAAGCCGGCTGGCTGGAGGAGGGAACCATGGGCCTGCTGCGGGACCGGCTTTTCGAACTCCTCGTCGAGGCCGACGAACACGGTCGGCTCCGGCTCCTGTATCCCCGAGTGGCCGACGAATCGGGCGAGGAATCGACCCAGGTCTACGTCCACGCCAAGCTCGTCATCGCCGACGACCGTTTCCTCAAGGTCGGTTCCTCGAACCTGAGCAATCGTTCCATGCGGGTCGATTCGGAGGTCGACCTGGTCATCGAGCGGGCGGAACGCGACTCCGCGATTCGGGATCGGCTCCTCGCCTTGCTGGCCATCCATTTCGGGACCGAGCCCGCCCGTGTCGCGGAACGGCTGGAGAAAGCGGGCACGCTCGGGGAAACGATCGACTCCCTGGAAACGGACACCGGGCACTCGCTGCGTCCCTATCCCTTCGGCTGCGATTCCGACGTGGAACGCCGGCTGGCCGACACCCAGTTGCTCGATCCCGACGAACCCCTCGATCCCGGCTACTGGATCCGGGATTTCGTGCCCGAGGGCGAGCGTCCCTCCACCCTGCGCCGCCTCACCCAGATTTCGCTGGTGGTGATCGTCGGGATTCTCCTCGCCTTTCTCGTCAAGGAGGGCTGGGGCAGCGTGCTCGACAAGGAAACGATCGTCACCCACCTCGAAACCATCCAGAACAGCCCCTGGGCGCCCTTGATCCTCGTCGGTGCGGTCATGCTGGCCGGCCTGGTCGGCATTCCGCTGAATCTCATTCTCGTCGCCGCCACCATCGTCCTGGGGCCCTGGATCGCGATCGGCTGCGGATACGCCGGCGCCCATCTCTCGGCGGTCGCCGGCTTCGGCCTGGGCCATCGGTTCGGCAAACCGATCCTGAAACGCTGGAACACGGACAAGATCGAGAACCTCAATCGCAAACTCCGGGACCGCGGCGCGCTTTCCGTCGCCCTCGTGCGCATGGTGCCCATCGCCCCGTTCACCGTGGTCAATCTCGCGGCGGGCGCGTCCCACCTCAGGTTCGGCGTCTTCAACCTGGGAACGCTGCTCGGGATGGCTCCCGGAATGGCGGGCGTCGTTCTCCTGACCAACCAGCTGAACGAGGCCGTCAGCGATCCCGGCTGGGGCAGCATCCTCGGCTTCCTCGCGGTGCTGCTGGTCGTTGGCGGCGGCGTCTTCTTCATTCGACGCGCCCTGGGATCCCGCACCTCCGGGGCCGGCACCACCGATTGAGTCCTGTTCCCCCCCACATGCGCCTGCTCTCCTACAACATCCACGGCTGCATCGGCCGCCGCGGAATCCTCGATCCCGAAGCCATCCTCGCCGTCATTCGCGAAGCCGATGCGGATATCGTCGCCCTGCAGGAAGTGCACGACAACGACGCCATCGATCGCGGTTTTCTCCACGCCCTCGAAAACGCGCTCGACTACGAAGCCGTCCTTCACGGTCCCACCATGCAAAAGGCGAACGCCGACTACGGCAACGTGCTGCTGAGTCGCAGGACACCGATCGAGGACGACCGGATCGACCTCAGTTTCCCGAACCGCGAACCCCGGGGCGCCATTCGAGCGTCTTTCGATTGGGATGGCCATCTCGTCGAAGTCACGGCCACCCACCTCGGCCTGGTGCCGGGCGAGCGTCGCGCCCAGTTGCGGCGTTTGATCGAACAATCGCGGGAAGAAGCCTCCGCGATCCAGGTGCTCATCGGCGACCTCAACGAATGGTTCCCCTTCGGTCGGGCGGGCCGGACGCTGCGAAACCGTTTCGGGCGGGTGAAAACCGTGCCGACTTTCCCCGCCCGATTCCCGGTCTTCGCCCTCGACCGCGTCCACGTGCGGCCGGACGACCGCGTCCGCATCGAGAAACGAACCCTCGACAGTGAACTGGCCCGCACCGCGTCCGACCACCTGCCGCTGGTGGCCGACATCGATTTCCGGTGAAGACGCGGCTCAGGGTATGCCCGCCCGCATGCGGATCAGTTCCGCCAGATACTTCGCGGTTTCGTCGGCGATGACGTTGTAGCCGGCGAGGTTGGGGTGACGATCGCCGAACCAACCCGGGAGGTGACCGAAGAGGGCGTCGAATTCGTTGTCCATGATCTCGACCCGACCGCCGTGAACCCGCGGCGCCAACCATTCCCGGTGGGCTTCGGGAATCTTTTCCAGGGGATAGCGACGGTAGTTGAGCATGTTGGGCCCCTTCTCCAGTTCGGCGGCGTAGCGGGGGTAGAGATCGAAGACCTTCAGTCCCTCCTTTTCCGCCACCTGCCGAACGAGGGCATTGATCTCGTCACTGGCTTCCTCGCTGGAAAAGGGAATCACGGTGGTGGGAATGAGCAGGGCTTTCGGGTGATCCTTCCGGAGACGAGCGAGCAGGGCGTGAAAATCCTTCGGGAAATTCTCCGCGAAATTCTCGCGCTTGGCGCGGTCGTTGATCCCGAAGCGAATGAAGATGTAGTCGAGGAATTCCAGGCCGGCGACATCGCGATCGTAGCGTCCGTTTTCGAGCAAGCGCTGGATGTATTCTCCGCTGACACCGGAGTTGTAGACCTTGCACTTCGGCAGGGTGGGATCGGCTTCCAGGAGGTGACGGATCACCTGCTCGAGGTGCGGCCCCTCCGGTTGCAGGCGTCGGGGAACGCTGCCCTCGGTGGTGCTGTCTCCGAGCAACAGGATCCGGATCGTGCCATCCTTTTCGGCGCGGGATTCGGTGCCGAAAAACAGGAAGAAACCGAGCAGCGGAATGAGGAGAAAAACGGAGAATGGCGAAGCTTTCATGGTTCCCCATCATCGGGAAAAAACCCGCGGGTCCGCCATGGCCTGAACAGGGGACGCGTCGTCCGCTCCCCTATGAGACGGTTGAAAAACTATGGAAGGA
>JAUIGT010000454.1 GCA_030432615.1 Verrucomicrobiia bacterium | reverse complement strand
GAGCGCCACAGTTGGAGCAGAATCTCCTGAAACAGATCCTTCTTCTCATCCGGTTGCTCCACGGTTCCGTGGACGATGCGATGAATCAGCCCGCTGTGCTGCTCCACCCATCGGCAGAAAAGTTCTCCCCGCTCTGTATCGCGTTCCTCCATCCGAAAACGACTCGTCGAAATACTAGTGACCGCGGGCGAAGATCTATTACAGGAAATGGCCTGAAGGGATGGAGATTGCGGGAGATAAGGGAAAAAATCGCCTAGCGAAGCGATCGATACGTCATTTCAACGGGGAAAAGATTGCCAGTAGAGACTCGTCTTCGCATCCTCGTTTCTTTCAGAACTAGCACCTGCTTGGAGAGTATGGGGAAAACCACTAGCAAGAAATCTCGTTGGGCCAGAATACTGGGCTGGTTGATGTTCAGCGCAGTAGTGGTTTCCGGAGCGGCGTGTGGGGGGAACCTTTGGCTAAAAGCCGAAATGGAAGAAGGGTTCTATCGTGCGTTGGCGGTTCGCAAGGAAGAGAGCCTCAAGGAATGGGAGGGTGTATCGATCGCTGGAGTGCCGGCGACCGAGTATGTGGCTGATCGCTGCTTTTTCCTGATTCATTTTCATGGCGTAGCATTCCCGGCTGATTTCGATCTCAATCGGGTCACGGTGGATTTCGTCCCCAAGGCTTCCAAGCGCTTCCCGTATGGACGAGTCGAACTGAATGATCGCCAGGCAGACGACAGTGATGCGGTCGAGGGAGAGAATCAGGAGACGGCTCAAGCAAGCGGTGGTGGTGGCACCGCAACTCCGATCACGCACGACGGGTACTTTTTGACGAACGCCCACGTTGTCGATGAGGAAGACGCCACTTTCTACCTATGGGGTCACACTGTTCGCGGTATGAGCCTTTCGAAGGCGCGAGTTGTCTGGAAAGGCAACCATGGTCACAACGATCTGCCCGACTTGGCGCTCCTCCATGCGGATATCCAACCGAAGGGACATTTCTCTTTCGAACGGGGTGATCTACCACCCGTGGGAGACCGAATCATTACCGGTGGATACGGTGGAGTCACTCCCAATCAGGCCAGCGGAAAAATGCTGGTGCACGGGATTGGCAGAAAGTGGAACTCGGATGTGCGTTGGCGGGCCTTTATCCACGATGCGGCGTTGCACCCCGGTGACAGCGGCGGGCCTGTGACCAGTGACGAAGGAGAGTTGCTCGGGATCAACTCTCTGGTTCACAGCGTTTGGCAATGGCCGCGGAATAATCTCGAAGGATACAAAGTTCGGGCACTCCAGCCCGACCCCGAATGGCTGTCGCAAGTAATCGCCGCCGACCGGGCCGAACGAAGGCGCGCGGGTAATTGACAGGAACCTCCGCTCACTTACTCCCTTAGCGAGCATACGGAAAACGAATACCGATGACGAGGATGCCGCCCACAAAATCACCGCCCCCACCCTCCAACGTCGGATAGACCATGAATTCGGCGATCGTCGTTTCGGGTCTTCCCTCGTCCCATCCAACAGGGTCGGATCCGCGACTCGACAGGGTTGAACCGCGCACCAGGTCAGATGGAATCCGCTAGGGACGATCAGGATCCGCCACGATCAGGCGGATTTCCCCGACTCCCAAGCCGATGAAGCCGTTCACCCCGACGGGAAGGCGCCCCTTGGTCGTCATCGATGCCTCGCGTCCCCCATTCCACTCGCCGAGCCAACCGGAATCGTAGGCGTCCTCCTCCGTCGTTCCCATGCCTTGAATCTGGTGAAAGATGATCTTCATCTTCCTGATCCCGGCCTCGCTGACGGTTTCGATCCCCCCGACCACGTAGCCGTCCTTGGCCACGTGGCGTGACTTGTCGCCCTTCTGGGCGTTCGATCGGGGCACTCCTTCGAAGGTTCTTCCGTCTCGGTCACGATAGATGGGAATGATTCGGCGCACCGTGCTGTCGGAATCGCGGAAGGGATTGAGATACACTTCGAAACCAACCAGGAGCGCCGTTTTCTCCGGGAGATCCCGGGTATCGTCTCCGCTGCTCCCGCCTACCGGCTCGGTCTCCGAAAGCCGACCGCGAGCGACCATCTCCTCCAATCGGGTCCAGTCGAAGGCAACCATCGACGGATCCAGGTTTCGTTGCCCGATCTCCTGGGAAAGCCGAGCCTCCGCGGAACGCAACTCCCGGATGGCGAGGTTCGAAAAAGCGATCTCGCCCGAGCGGACATACTGGTCCTTGATCTTCGTCAGTTCCTCCACATAGACCTTCTCGATCCGAACTCGGCTCGCTCGCCCCTTCTCCTTCAGGGCCTTCAACTCCTCGTGGTAGGTCTGCTGAAGACTGGCCAACTCTTCCCAGTCACTGTCGCGCCCGGCCGCCTGATCTCTCACCCTCTCCTTTTCCTTCAGCACCTCGATCATTGCGGAAAGACTTCCGGATGATCGAGCCGTGTCCTGCAAAGTTTCGAGGTGACGGCGGTAGGAAACTCCAAGCGGCTTCAGCGGCGCATCGACCTTGTCGATCGCCTCATCCCTCTGGGCCTTCAGTTGCCGCATTTCCGGTGGTAGCTCGGGATTCTGCCCCCGGGCATCGCCGCAAAACAGACTCGGAACCAGGGACAGGAGAAACCCGACCAGTCGAACGCGCACATCGCTCATGGGCCCATGCTCTCACGAGCCCGCCCGCAGTGTCAACGGTCTACCAAAGAAAGTGTCTCGGGAGGATTGCCCTTCCGGAAGAATTTTCCTAGGATGCCGACTGGATCAACTCTCCAGTAACAATGGCAGGTTCCATCACACACCCGGGTTTCACCCCTTGCCCCCGCCCCCTTCCCAAGTTGGCGTGCTCGATTCTTTTCGCGGTAACCTTGTTCGCCATGTCCATAGGCGGTGCGGAGGAATGGAAGCCGGTGCGCATCCAACTCGAGAGCACTTCCGACATCGTTCAGGTCATGGGCGTTCGCGGCATGCTGCAACGCCGAACGCTGGATACCCTGGAGGGAGAGATCCCGGTGGGCGCGTGGATCTACTACTTCGCCAATCGCGTCGATCACGTCAGTTCCCTTCGACGGGCCTACTATTTTCAATACCGCGGAGAGCCCGAATTGAAGCTTTCCAGTGATGGCCAGTTCGCTCGCATCCAGCGAGTGCCCGGAACCCCGCCCACGGTGTTCGGAATGTCGCTCCGCCCGACGGGAAACCTCAAGCAGACCCTGGAAGATCTCGAGAAGATCAAGGGACAGATCGATGAGGGACTTTCCGTCACCCTCGAGAACGATGCGGCCCTGAAGATTCTCGCCGACGAGGGGATTCCCATCACCGCCATCTTCATCGATGGAAAGAGCGAGCGGATTCTCGACCTGGCCGAGATCATCGCCGAGGTGAAGCCGAAGTTCCTGAGAACGGCAATCGAGGGCGAAGAACTGGAGTTGCTCGGACTGATTCCTTCCCTTCAAGGCCTCGAACTCAGAAGCGCCTACCAAGCGAAGAACGAGACTGATTGGTCCCGACTCGCCTCGCTGAAGGGGTTGGAAAACCTCGAGACGCTTCGACTGTACATCAGCCGGGGCGCATTCTCCCTGGGTGACCTGGAGGGCCTCAAGTCGCTCCGATGGCTCGATGTCTTCGGCAAAGAGCCCGCGGACCCCACGCTGCCGGTGTTTCCGCGGCTGGAGTCCTTGAGACTGGAGGGTGGCGGCCGCTATGACCCGGAATCCATCAGCAAGATGCTGGAACTCAGGAGACTCTCCCTCGGCATCGAGTCCCTCGGAGCCGATTTGAAACCGCTCGAACCGTTGAAAAATCTCCGGCTTCTCGACCTGGTCGATTATTCTCCCGATCCATCGACCCGCCAAGCGCTCGACCGCGCCGCTTTCGACCGCCTGGCGGAATCCGGAAACTTTTCCGAATTGCGATTCCTGGAAATCGGCGCCGCGGTCGGTTTCCAGCATCTGCCCGCGCTGGAGCGCCTGTTCTTGTATCCGAAAGAACCGGGGACCATCGATCTCGGACGTCTTGCCGAAACATCGGGGCTGTTTGGTCTCAATCTCGGGCAAGCGGATCAATCCGACCTGGAGACCCTGATCTCGCTGGACAGTCTCCGCGACCTTCGCCGCCTCACTCTCGAAGACGGCACCTTTACGGATCCCGGAATCCTGAGCGCGTTTCCGAACTTGGAAAATCTCCAGATCATGACCAACCGGGCATTGTCCGGAGAGGTCGATCTGCGCGAACTTCCCAGCCTCAAGACGGTAACCTTCCGCAGCACTGGATTGAAAAGAATCGCAGGTTTTGCCGATCACCCCTCGCTGGAGCAGTTCTACCTCGCCTACAATCCCTCACTCGTTTCCCTCGGAGAACCGGCACGCAACGAGAAGGTGCGCACCATCTACATTTATGGATGTCCCCGGCTGACCGATTTCAAGGCTCTCACCGGTCTCTACGGATTGAAATGGCTCGCGTGGCACGACAATGGGACGAACCAGGAACCGCTCCCCCTGCCCCCGAATCGCGAGATTCTCTACGAGTATACCGACCTCGAATGATTCCCGAGGCGTCACTCACCCTCTCCCGTTCCGGGCATAGGGAAAACAACTCCAGCGAATCCAGCGCAGGATCACATCCGAGAGCAGGCCCAGCAAACCGATGACGAGGATGCCGGCCATGATTTCATCGACCCGGACGAGCCGCTTGGCCCGCATCATCATGGCGCCGATTCCGTCGGTGGCGGCGACGATCTCGGCGATGACGAGGTAGGTCCAACTGACGGCCAGCATCTGCCGGATGGTATCGACGTAGCTCGGCAGCGCGGAACGGAAGATGATCCGGAACAACACTTGGCGGCGCCGAGCGCCGAGGGTCTGCGCGGTTTCCACGAGGGCGCGCGATACGGCCTTGGTGCTGTCCATCAGCAGGGTGACCAGGAACCAGATGACTCCGAGAAACAGCAGGGCCAGCTTCTGCGTTTCGCCGGTTCCCAGCCACATCAGGAGCAACGGCACGAAGGACGGCGCCGGCAGGTAGCGGAAAGGCGACACCAGCGGGTTGAGCAACTGCTCGGGAAAGGCGAAGGCGCCCATCAGCAGTCCCAGCGGCAGGGCAACGGCCACGGCGGCGCCGAAACTGACCAGGATGCGCCGCAGGCTGACCCAGACATCGCCGGCGAAACCGCGCTCGGCGAAGAGTTCCCCCAGGGCCGCCAGCACC
>JAUIGT010000453.1 GCA_030432615.1 Verrucomicrobiia bacterium | reverse complement strand
CTGCTGGCCGCCGAATGCCCGCCAGGTGCCGTCCTCCAACTGGCAGGTGAAGGTCGCCCAGTTGGCCTCGATCCGGGTGACCGGGGGCAGCGACGGTAGTTCCAACCAGGCTCGGTCGTCCCACCGGGAACCGACCTCGACGCGTCCCCGGCTGTCGAGGACCGCGTAGCCGAGGGTGGAGGCTTCGAACTGCCGCACGTCCCGGTGACGCCCAACCACTCTCGGAGTCATTTTGTCCTTCTCCCACGTCAGCACTTCCCCGTTCCTGGTCAGTGCCCAGAAGAGGTGCCCGGTGGCATCGACGAACTGGGCGCCCTGCAGCCGTTGCTCCAGCTCGAGTCGCTCGGCCTCGTTGGTGTAGACGGAGCCCCAGATCCTCGCGCTTCCATCGGGCAGGAGGGCTAGGCCTCCGGAGTGATCGGCCGCGATATCGACGACGGGACCGAGGTCGGGAGGCGGGAGGTCGGCGGCTCCACCGAGCGGATCTCCCCAGGCGGTGACGGTTCCGTCGGCGTGGTAACCGAAGTTGACCGAACCGGTGATCTCCAGGCGGGTCACCGGTTTCAGGTCGGCCGGAGGTTGGAAAGCCGCATTGAAGGAAGCCACGATGACGGTGCCGTCTTCCTTGAGCCCCACCCAGCGGTTCCAGGTGGAAGCCACCGAGACGACGCCGGAGAGATCGGTGGCGGGAGTGTCGGGAAGTTTTTGTCCCTGGCTTCCGACGAATTTCAAGGTGCCGCTCCCCTGGGGGGGAACGGTGAAGGCGGTCGACGCCGAAGAAAGAGGGGACGCGTCGCCGGCGGCGGAATTGGCGTAGGTCGCGAGAAGATCGCCGCCCGGGTTCGGGGACGCGAGAAAGATGGCATCCAGCCGCTGGACTTCCCGGTTTAGTTCCAGCGCTGCATCGATCTTTTCCTGTCGAGTCAGTTCCTTCACCAGTTCGGCAATCCGGTCGCGGTACTGCTTTCCCAGGGTCACGATCCGGGGCTCGCTCGCCTTGATGCGCCGGCCTCGTTCCTGGTCGTAGATCTCCCGCGCCTGTTTCACCTTGGCGTTGGTCGGAGCCGCGCCACCGGCGCCCTCCAGGAATCGTTTCTTTTCTTCGCGAGCGGCGAGAACGGTGTCGAGGTCGCCGGCGGACTTGGCTTCCTGCTCGATGCGGCCCAACGCCTCCTCGTATTTCTCATCCAGTTTCGCCAGGGGTTCCGTCAGCTCGGCCAGCTTCACCGCCAGCTCGAACCGGAGTGCATCGTTCGGAGGCGCGGTTTCCTGGGCAACGGCAAAAAGGCCGCCGACGACAAACAGGCAGCACAGCACGGTAGTTCGAGAGTGCATCATGCGGAAACCCTATCGAGTTTCCTGGGATTCGGCAAGTGCGCGGACTCCGGATCCTTCGCGGTCAGTTCCCGGTGAGCGGCACCGCGCCGGGGTGATCGCCCGGTTTGCGGGTTCCCCGGCCGCCGCGACCGACGGCGTCGTCTCCCAGGTCCGCGCGGGCCTCTTCGGCGAGGGCCTCGAGGCGGGCGACGACATCGGGATGATCGCCGGCGACGTTGACGGTTTCGCCGATGTCCCTGCCAAGATGGTAGAGCGCGGCGGGAACCTTTCTGCCTTTTGCCTCCGGTTGGTTCCGGGGCTTCTCGGTGCGGGCCAGATGGAGTTTCCACGGACCGCTGCGGACGCACTGCAGATTGCCGAGTTTGTAGTAGTAGAAGACGTCGTGGGGAGTCTTTGCTCCCGCCTCTCCCAGCAGGAGCGGCGTGATGTTCTTCCCGTCGATGATGCGGTCGTCCGGCACCTTTCCTCCGGCGAGGTGGGCGAAGGTGGGCAGGATGTCGAGCGTGGCGGCCATCTCGTCGCACTCGGTGCCGGCGGGAATCTTTCCGGGCCAGCGGACCACCATGCAGACCCGCTGCCCGCCCTCGAGGGTGGATCCTTTGGCTCCCCGGAGCGGAGCGTTGCTGGCACCGTGATTCACGGCGCCGCCGTTGTCGGAGGTGAAGAGGACCAGAGTGTTCTCGTCCACTCCCAGTTCGGCGAGCTTGTCGAGAATCCGGCCGACCGACCAGTCGATCTCCTCGACGGCGTCGCCCCACTTGCCGTTGGCCGATTTGCCCTCGAACGCCGGGCTCGAATACTGGGGCCAGTGCGGCATGGTGTGCGGGAGGTAGAGAAAGAAGGGAGCGTCCGCTTTCGCGGCCTTCTCGAGGAAGGCGAGTGCCTCCTCGGTGTAGCGCTTGGTGATGAAGTGCTGGTCGGGTTCCTCCTCGATCACGGTTTCGTCGCGCAGGAGCGGCAGGGGAGGATAGCGGTCGTCCTTGCGGTCGGTGCGTCCCATGTCGTTGGAAAACGGGATGCCGAAGTAGGAATCGAATCCCTGGCGGGTGGGCAGGAACTCCGGCTGGTCGCCGAGGTGCCACTTGCCCACCATGGCGGTCTGGTAGCCGGCCTTCTTCAAGACTTCCGCCACCGTGATCTCGCTCGGATTGAGGCCCCGCTGATCGCCTGGGAAAAGCACCCACTTGCCGTGCTCGTTCTGGTGCAGGCCGACCCGCTTCGGGTAGCAGCCCGTCATCAACGACGATCGCGACGGCGAGCAGACGCCGCTGGTGACGTAGAAGCTGGTGAACTTGCGGCCCTCGGCCGCCATGCGATCGAGGTTCGGCGTCCGGTGCTTTTCCGAACCGAAGGGACCGATGTCGGCGTAGCCGAGATCGTCGATGTTGAGGAGGACGAAGTTGGGCCGCTCCGCGGCGTTCAACGAGGCGCCGAACAGCAGCGCGGCCAGCAGCGGCACGAATCGAGGGACGGTGGTCATTTTTTCTTCTTCGGGGCGGGTTTCCTGGTGGCCAGCGACTTGATGTAGAGGATGACCGAATCGATCTCGTGATCCTTGAGCACACCGAGGTAGGAAGGCATGCCGACGCCGGTCTTGGCCATCTCGAATCCTTCGGGAACACGCCGGGCGGGATCGATGATCGATTCCCGCAGGTAGACTTCATCGACTCCCTCGCGAAGGATGCTGCCATCGGCGAAAGTCTTCTTCGATCCCCAGAGCCCGACCCAGGTGGGGCCCACTGCGACCTTGGCGGCTTCCGCGCCGTTACCGCTTGCGGCCACGGCGGGGAGTTTCTGATTCGGATCGACCGTGTGGCAGGCCATGCAGCCGTATTGCTGGTAGACCTGTTTCCCGATCTCGATGGACGGTTCGACCTTGGCCATGGTGGTGCCGGCGCCGGCCTTCAGGGTCAGGTCGATCTCATTGTCGGTGAAGCCTTCCTTCGCGAGATCGATGGGCAGCAGTTCGTGGATGGTCAGGAAGGCGTGCCGGACGACCGGGATCTCCGCCGGGGCCGGTTCCCGGAAACTCACGCGCAGGCTGTGGACCGGTTGCATGTCGGGGATGCCGAGAAAGACGGAGCGCTTGTCCTTCGACAGGGTCACGCTGGCGACGGGGACGGTTTCCTGGCCGGGTTCACCGTCGAGCTTGTAGTTGCCCGAACCATAGGCGGCGGTCTGCTTGTAGTTCCAGCGATCGACCGAGTAGCCGGCGAGGTCGGCGGCGACGGATGGATCGACCGGTTGGGAAAAGCGCAGGAGGACTCCGCGGTCGGACGACAGCACCTGCTCGGGCGCCCACAGCGGACCGTCGCCGGGGCGCAGGCGATAGAGGCCGCTGATTTCCTGGGCGATCGTTCCCCAGATCTTCATGCCGCAGATCCACAGGCTGCCATCGACCGGGTGGACGCGCCCCTTGAGCAGGCCGGTGGAGAAATTACCCGCCACCAGGGAGACGGCGCCCTGGCGTTTCCTGCCTCGCTCGTCGAGGTAGACCTTGAAGACTTCGGGTCGGTTGAAACCGAGGTGGATGAGGGAATCGTTGAGCACGCCCATCTTGGCGTCGCGCAACCACACCTGGCTGGCGCCGCTCTGGTTGACGAAGTGAGGGATCCACACCGCGGGATCGGTGATGGGGCCGGGTTGCTCGCCGTCCTTGCTGGGAACCGCGTCGAGAAAGCCGTAGTACTTGCCGGGTTCGATCACGTAGATCGGCGTGGCCGGTTTCCAATTGCCCTGCTGGTCGCTGGAGGTGACGAGCCCGGTCTTCGGATCGACGCCGATGTAGGGTTGGCGCATGCCGGTGGCGAGAATCTCGTAGCTCTTGCCGTCGGCGGCGATGCTGACCACAGTGCCGTTGGCCTGGCCGCGGGTGCTGGCGACCTGCCCGCCCTTTGATATCACGAAACCCCCGCCGGGCTTGGCGTAGAGATCCATGGCGAACTCGCGGGTCTCGGCGGTCTGCGGGACGAGATTGCAGAACATCTCGTAGAAATCGGCCTCGCCGTTGCCGCTGGTATCGTGCAGGCGCCAGATGCCGCCGCGATCGAAGACGTAGACGTGGTCATCGACGATCTCGAGACCCATCGGTTCGTTGAGGCCCGAGGCGAAACGCCTCCAGGTGATCTGATCGAGATCGCCACCAAGCCCCTCGACGATCCAGAGGTCGCCGTCGAAGGTGCAGAAAGCGGCGCGACCGTCGGAGAAGAAATCGAAGCCGGAGAGGCGGACGTTCCGTTTCCAGGGATTGGCGTCGGGAATGCCGAGCTTGTCGATGAGGAGGGCGGGCGTGCTGTTCGGCGACTCGGTGGTCTCGAGTCCGGTGATGGGCTCGCTCCACCGGGTGACCGCACCGGCTTCGGTTCGGGCCGAGGAAATCGCTTCCTTTTTCTCCGCCGTTACTCGCCACGTGGTCTCTTTGTCGGTGGGGGGAAAGTCGTGGCGGAAATCGTGATCGGGATCGCTGCCGTAACTGAGCGCCAGGGGTTGGTCGTGGGGGGAGATGGTGATGGTCCGAACCGGGCCGTCCTCGGGCGTGGCGGAAACAGTTTCCGCGATGGCGGTGCCGGCGATCTCGTATTCGAGCCGCACGGTGTCGCCGACCATCCGCAGGCCCTTCCACTTGCCCTGATCGATCGGGATGGGGCCGAGTCCGACCTCGCCTTCCTCGGCGGTGCCCCGTTCGCGCGGATCGGTTTCGACGATGGTTTCCCCCACCGACCAGCCGGGAAACAGGCCGTTGGCCAGGACCGGTTCGCCGATCGGCTTGGGCAGGCTCTTCTGACCGGCGCCGGCCTTTTTCTCGGGAAGGCGGTAGCTGCCCGGCGCCATGCCGGTCATGGTCAGGTATTCCCCCTCGTCG
>JAUIGT010000452.1 GCA_030432615.1 Verrucomicrobiia bacterium | reverse complement strand
CTCCCGGCGGCCACGATGACGGCGGCGTTCACGGAGAATCCAGAGAAGAGCCCCCCTCAGGAAAGCTTCGCCATGACCGCCTGGGACAGCACCTTGCCGTCGGCCCGACCGGCGGCGCGTTCCTGCACCAGCTTCATCACCTGGCCCATTTCCTTCTTCGAGGTGGCGCCGACCTCGGCGATGGCCTCGTCCACGAGCTTGGTCACTTCCTCCTCGCTCAGGGGCTGGGGCAGGTAGCCCTCGAGAATGGCGATCTCTTCCCTTTCCTTGTCCGCCAGTTCCGGCCGGCCCGCATCCTCGTACTGGGTGACGGAATCCTGCCGGGTCTTCACCTGCTTGCGGATCACGGCGACGATCTCGGCCTCGTCCAGTTCGGCATCGGCGCCACCCTTCTCGATGGCGGCGTTCTTGATGGCCGACTTCAACATGCGGATGGTGTTGAGGGCGACGGTGTTCTTTTCACGCATCGCCGTCTTCATGTCCTCCGTAATTTGCTGGGATAGATCGCTCATGCGCCTACTGTAGACGCGGCCGCTGGTTTGGCGAGCACTCCGTTTTTCCCCTTCCCCTTTTCCCTCTCATGTCGGATTCCCCTTCCCCCGCTCCCCCGCCTCCGCGACCTCCCGCCAACTGGGGCGGGCGACTCTGGATGATGGGCATGGGGCTCGCCATCGCCGCCGCCGGCTCTTTTTTCCTGTGGTTCCTGTGGAAGAATTTCGACGTCGCCCAGGAGATGGATCACTGGGTGGAGACTCCCTGCGAGATTCTCGCCGTCACCGTGGACGATTCCCAGATCAACCAGCACTTCGAAACGAAGTACGAGTTCCAGGTCAGCTACCGCTACGAGTTCGGCGGCGAATCCCGTCTCGGCGAGCAGGTGAAGAGCAAGCCCGTCGTCGCCGGGATTCCCAAGAAGCTGGAGAAATGGCAACGCCGCTTCCGAGCCGGCGAACCCGCGGTCTGCTACGTCGACCCCGACAACCCAGACGAAGCGGTGCTCGTCCGCGACACCAAGGCCTCGATCTATTCGCTCTGGTTCCCCGGTCTCTTCGTCGTGGGCGGCCTCGGCATCGCCCTCTCCGGGCTGCTGGCCGGCTGGCGGAAACCGCGGTGATTTGCCCGATCGAGGAGGGGACCGACCCGACCCTGTCTCGACCGCGCAGGGCCGGGAATCCCGGAATTTCCACCCCACTGAGCCAGCCCGGATCGGCGGGATGCCATCCCGCCCCAACCTTGCTACTCGTCCTCCTTCTCGGTGTTCACCGTCTCGCCGCCCTTGAGCGCGGATTCGAGGGTGTGCCAGCCGAGGGTGGCGCACTTGATGCGGGCGGGGAACTGGCGGACGCCGGCGAGGGCGGCGAAGTCGCCCTGCTCGAGCAGGTCGAAGGTCGGCTCTTCCTTGGAGGTCAGCATTTCCAGCGCCTCGGCGGCCTTGGCGTCGATCTCTTCGCGGCTCTTGCCCTTCACCGCCTCGGTCATGATGGAGGTCGAGGCGGTGCAGATGGCGCAGGCTTTTCCGGTGAAGGAAATGTCATCGACTTTCCCGGACTCGTCCTGGTGTACGTAGACGTGGATGTGATCGCCGCAGAGGGGGTTGTAGCCCTCGGCCGTGCCGGTGGCGTTTGCCAACTCGCCCTGGTTCCGGGGACGCTTGTTGTGACTGAGAATGATGTCCTGGTAGAGATCGGAAAGGTCGTCCATGGGTGGCAATTGAGAGGTTCGATTCAGCCGAAAAATTTCTTCACTTTGGCGATGCCGTCCATCAGGCGATCGACGTCGTCGCGGTTGTTGTAGAAGGCGAAGGACGCCCGGGCGGTGCCGGCGATCTGGTAGAAATCCATGAGCGGCTGGGCGCAGTGATGGCCGGCGCGGATCGCGATGCCCTCGGTGTCGAGGATGGTCCCGATGTCGTGAGGATGGGCGCTGTCCATGGTGAAGGAAATGACGGCGACTTTTCCCCTCGTGTCGGCGGGACCGAGGATGCGGATCCCCTCGATTTCCCCGAGTCGCTCGGTGGCGTAGTCGAGCACGTCCTGTTCCCGGCGCCGGATCTCGTCCCAGCCGAGCCCGGCGAGGTAGTCGAAGGCGGCCCCGAGCCCGATGGCGCCGCTGATGTTCGGCGTGCCGGCCTCGAAACGCTCGGGACTGTCGCGGAAGGTGGTCTTTTCCACGGAAACGCGGGCGATCATGTCGCCGCCTCCCTGGTAGGGCGGCATGGAGTCGAGCAGTTCGCGTCGTCCCCAGAGCACGCCGATGCCGTCGGGGCCGACGACCTTGTGGCCGGAGAAGGCGTAGAAATCCGCCCCCAGGTCCGCGACGTTCACCATCCCATGGGCGACGCCCTGGGCGCCATCGACGAGCACGTGGGCGCCGAACTCCCTGGCGATGGCGACCATCTCCTTCGCCGGATTGATGGTGCCGAGCGCGTTGGAGACCTGGGTGAAAGCCGCCAGTTTCGTCTCTTCGGAAAAACAGGCCCGGAAGGCGTCGAGATCGATCTCACCCGAGTCGGTGACCGGCGCCCACTTGAGAACGACGCCGAGCTTTTGCGCCAGCAACTGCCACGGCACGATGTTGGCGTGGTGCTCCATGCGGGTGATGACGATCTCGTCGCCGGGCTGGAATCGATCGCCGGCGAAACTGGAAGCCACCAGGTTGATGGCCTCGGTGGTGCCGCGGACGAAGACGACTTCCGCCGGATGCGCCGCTCCGATGGTCTCGGCGATCCGTTCCCGCGCCCGGTCGTAGGCGTCGGTGGCGTTCATGCTCAGGTAATGGACGCCGCGGTGGATGTTGGCGTTTTCCTGGCGATAGAAGCGATCGACGGTCTCGATGACGTGGATCGGTTTCTGGGTGGTGGCGGCGTTGTCGAGGTAGACGAGCGGCTTGCCTTCACCCGAACCGACGCGGCGGGCGAGGATGGGGAAATCGGAGCGTGGATCGCGATCGGACACGGGAAAGAAGAGGGGCGGAAACGAAGATTCGGGGCTGGAAACCTATCCGGGCTCGCCATTCTGGCAAACCCGGGCTGAGTGGATGACAGGATTCGTCCCGCAGAGGTTACGCATGGGACGCCCGGAGCGCGACGAACTTGCCGCCGGAATCGGGAACGGCTTTACTCGGAAGCATGAGTTTCGAAGACGCCGGCCAACCGCTACCCTCTCCCTCCCCCGCCACCGCCGATACGGAGGTGGAGGTCATGTTTTTCGACACCGACTGCGGCGGAGTGGTCAGCAACATCGCCTACCTGCGCTATTTCGAGGTGGCCCGGACCCGGCTCACCGACGCGCTGGGGCTGTCCCTCGCGGAAATGGTCGAAACCCGGGTGTTTCCCACCGTGGCCCGCACCGAGGTGGACTACCGCAAGCCCGCGAAACTGGGCGATCGGCTCCGAATCCGCGGAAGAGTGGAGCGATTCGAGAAAGTCCGGATGCACTGCCATTTCACCATGCACCGCGTTGGGGGCGACGAGGCCCTCGTCGCCGAATGTCGGCAGGTCTGCGTGCTGGTGCAGATGCCCGAGGGCCGGCCGAAGCGGATTCCGGCCGAGTGGTTGGCCCGGGAAGGCGGGTGACTCAGCGGGATTTCTCCACCAGAACGGTGAATCGGGACACCGATTTTCCGCCCTTTTTTCGTCCAATCCGAGCAGTTCGGGTGTCCGTCCGCCCGCCCCGGTGTCACTTTCCCCGGAAAGATGACAATCCTGTCTAACGAAAACGAGGGAACGGCACTTCCTCTGCTTGCAGAGAAACCTGGGAGAGCCGCAGGAGTTGAATCCGCAGACACAATGACGCCATAGCCCATTCAATTGATTGACATTGTAAATACGGTCGGATAGTTTTTTCTTGGAAACCTCAACCGCGCCCGCCATCATGACCGCCACCATCGCCGCCGAATACGATCCCTTGGAAATGAGCGAGAACGAAGCCAACGCCACGCCGGAAGAAGACTCCGGAGAGATCCAGTTTTCCGTGATGAGGCGGAATGAAGACACCGCCTTCGGTCCTTACACGATCGACCAGATCTACGAACTGCTGAAGGACGGCCAGCTGTCCCGCGAGGACTACGTCTACTACGAGGGCATGGAGGACTGGCAGCCGATCGACGAGGTCTTCGACATCCAGGAACAGATCAGCCATTTCGTCGATGACGGCCAGGACCGCGAAAAGGTGGCCCACATCTTCCAGGAAGTGTCCCCGATGCTGGCCCAGGGCGAGGACATCTACTACATCTCGGTCCAGGAAAAGACCGGCCTGCTCACCAAGCAGAAGGCGGCCATCGCCGTGACCAACAAGCGGCTCTTCATTCTCCACGAAAAGCGCAGCGGCCTGGAACTCGAGACCCATCGCTGGGACGGCGTCACCAACACCCTCATGAAGGACGAGGGCCACGGGCTCGCCACTTTCTCGATTCTCCTCCACCGGGAGAAGCGGCTCGACATTCCCCACCTGCCGATGCCGCAGGTCAAGCGTCTCTTCAAGCTCGCCCAGGAGCTGGGTGACGTGTCCGGCGAGTGAGCGGAAGTTGCTCCGGAGATCCGGAGGCAATTCCCTCACGGAGCTACACCTCGATCTGGTAGCGCTGCAGCCAGTCGGCGACGCGGCGCTCGGTCTCGTCGTCGGCCGGGGTGTTGAACTTTTCCTCCAGCTCGCCGATCCGCCAGAGCCCGCTGCCGTCGCGGCGGACGATCGACAGGGTGCAGCGCCGCGGCTTGAGCACACGATAAAGGAAGGTGTCGCCGCGCTCGACCTTGTGGGCGTAGGACGCCACGCAGTTTCCCTGCGCCTCGCCCTCGTCGACCAGTTGCTCCGGCGAGGTGAGCGGTTCGATCTCGCCGGGAACCCCGGGAATGGGCGGACGGCTGAAATTGGCGTGGGAATGCCGCCGCACCTCGTTGACCCGCTGGGCGCGCCGGCGGTAGGCCTCCGAGACCTCGCAGTGCACCGCTTCCAGTCGTTCCAGGTCGGGAAACTTGGTCACCGGTCGCCGCGCCTGGATCGCGTCCTGCATGCGGAGCGTGTTCGTGACCAGGTGCACCACCCGCGCCCGGTAGTTCTCGCGCCTGTCCTCGGCGACCTCCTGCAGCAACCGGTTTCCGGCGGCGCCGGAAGCCGACTGATCGAGCAGAATCTCGACCACGCCCGTGTTGATGACCGGCAGGTGACCCAGTCGCTGGCGCAGCGTGCTGCCGGCGAAGCTG
>JAUIGT010000451.1 GCA_030432615.1 Verrucomicrobiia bacterium | reverse complement strand
TTCCGGTGAGAGCTTCTTCGCCACTCTCTTCAACTTCCTCTACCAGCGCGCGCCGGGACAGGATGTGAACATGATCGACCTGAACCTGATCATGTCTTCGTCGGCCTGGTTGCTCGCCATCGCCCAGGTGCCGTTCATCATCAACCTCTTCCTCAGCGTGACGAAGGGCAAGAAGGTCGAGAGCGACAACCCCTGGCACGCCACCACGCTAGAGTGGGCGACCCCGACCCCGCCGCCGCACGGCAATTTCACCGAGGAGCCGGTGGCCTACCGTGGCCCCTACGAATACAGCGTTCCCGGGGCGAAGGAGGACTATCTTCCCCAGTTCGTCCCCGGCGAGGAAACGGCGGCACCCGCCGAGACTCCCGAGCCCGCCAAGACCGAGACGAAGGCCTGATTTTCCGGGAACGGTCTGTTTCACTCCTTCTCGTTCCCACCAAGAATCGCGCCGACCGGCGCTCGATCCCTCCCTTTCCGAAATCACCTGCAAGTTAGCCAAGCGATGGAAATTCCCTACGAAGTCACCGCCCGCCGCGATACGGGGCTCTACAATGCCAAGATCGGGGTTTGGTTGTTTCTCGCCTCCGAGGTGATGCTGTTCGGCGGCCTGTTTTCCGCCTACGTCTTCCTCCGTATCGGCACCCAGCCGGGCATCGACAATCCCTGGCCGCAGGGAGTCCACGTCCAGATGGTGTGGGCCGGATTCATCAATACGCTCGTTCTGATCGCCTCCAGCGTGTTCGTGGTGTTCGCCTGGGTGGCCCTCAAGGAACGGAAGTGGAACGTCTTTCGAAACTGGATGGTGGGCGTCCTCGCCTGCTCCGGCATGTTCATGGCCATCAAGGCCTACGAATACAACAGCAAGTTGACCAAGCACCACGATGTCAAGCTGGCCGACAACACCATCCTCGGCGGCACCATCCTCAAGAACGAGGACGGCGTTCGCACGGACAGGATTCGCTTCGATGCGGAGTCGGTGACCGTGGACTTTACCGGCGGCATTCCGGGATTCGCTTCCCAGATCCCCGAGGATGACCGGGACGGACTGGTTTTCAGCTATGAGGATCGCGAGGGAAATCAACGGGAACTGGCGCTGGATGACCTCGATTCGTGGTTCATGGACCATCGCCGTCAGGCGCTTCGCGACATCGCCGACAAGCGGGCGAAGCAGCGGGACGGCACCTGGGACAAGGAAAAGGACAGGGATCCCTTCACCAAGGTGACCCTGAACGCCCCGTTCCGCCTCAACGCCAGCCCCCGGAAGGTCGGCACTCGTGACGAGACCACCCTCAACTTCCACGACCGCACCGTGGCCAAGGGCAAGCTGGTCGATGACACCATCACCCTGGAACTGCACAGCATCAATCTCCAGATGGTGCCCCTCCAGGACCAGGAGAACGTGATGGCATGGAAGCTCATCCACGATTCCACCGGCAGCGACGAGGTGAAGGAAAACTTCCTCGCGGTTCGCGATGAAAAGCTGGAACTCGTGCGCAGCTACTTCCATGACGGTGTGATCCCGGTGAAGACCCTGCAGGGCCCGATGATCAACTACCACGACATCCACGAGAAGCCGGGCGAACACGGGCACGCCCATGGTGACCATGGTGAGCCAGCCAAGGAAGCGCATCCCGGGGACCACGGTTCCGAAGAAGCGGCTCACGCCGATGGTGATCACGGTCACGGTCACGACGTGGTCATCGAGATTCCCCGCGACCAGACCACCTTCGTGACCAACCATGGTCCGCGGGCTGGGACCTACTACGCGATCTACTTCACCATGACCGGTCTCCACGGCCTGCACGTGATCGGCGGCGCACTCGTCCTCGCCTACTTCCTTCTCTTCGGAAAGCGGCTCTTCCTCAAGAATCCCGAACACCTCGCCAATCGCGTGGAGGTTGGCGGACTTTTCTGGCACTTCGTCGATCTCGTCTGGATCTTCCTTTTCCCGATCATGTATCTCATGTGATCGAGGCATCTGATCGAGCCGCGCTCTCGCATTTCTTCATTCTCAGACTCATCACTTCTCGCAAATGGCAACCACTCCCGAAGAACTGGCAAGTCACAAGAAGGCCTACACCGCCGTGGGCATCTCGCTCGGCGTGCTGACCGTCGTCACACTGGCACTTGGCTACTGGCATCCGTTCGATCTCGGGGTGCCCGGCCTCGACTGGACCGACATCACCATCGGCCTGGTCATCGCCTGCGTGAAATCCTCCCTCGTGGCCCTGATTTTCATGCACCTCAATCACGAGCGGGGCCTGATCTACAAGATTCTTCTCTTCACCTTCTGCTTCTTCCTCGGGTTGATGGTGTTGATCCTGTTTGCGTGGGGCAATCCCATCCACGAAGCTTTCGATGCGGTTCGAAGCAGCCTGAGCTGATCCTCGGGCCGGAGAAACAAGTCATGTCACTGAAGCATTTCCATTTCCTGTTCATTGCCGTCGCGGCCCTTTTCTGCCTCGCTTTCGGAGCGTGGGCGTTGATGGCGCGCGAGACGACGGCGGCGATTCAGGGCATGGGGATCTTCAGCCTCGTCCTCGGTGTTTCCCTGACCGGTTACGGTTTCTGGTTTCGAAAGAAATCGCGCCGGGTCATTACCTGATCGTCCGCCGTCAGGTAATCAACCTCCCCGATCGATCCATGATTCCTTCCTCCGCCATCGCCCAATCCGTTCTCGCCTGCTCGATCTGTTTCGGCAGCGACGGTTCCACGCTGGCCGCCACCAACGCCGCGGTCATCTTCATGCTGGTGGTGCTCGTCGGGGTCCTCGGCTCCTTTCTTTCCTTCATCTTCTATCTCGCCAAGCGAAGCCGCCAGGCCGCGCTGGAAGAGGACAACGAAATTTCCTCTCCGTCCTGACCGTTCCGTTTCCCCTGATTTCCTGAACCACTGATCCTTCTCTCCCGATCATGAATTTCGATTCCATCAACGACGCCCTCTGGATGACGGATATCGCCTCGGAACACGGGGCCGTCAGCAACCACATGCTCGCGGTTCTCCACTGGTTCATGGGAGCGCTGGCCCTGGGATGGGGATTGTTCCTGATCTACATCATCTGGCGTTTCCGCGCCAAGAAGCAGCCCAAGGCCATCTACCACGGCATCACCTCGCATTTCTCGACTCATGTGGAGGTGGGAGTGGTCATCATCGAAGTGGTGCTCCTCCTCGGCTTCGCCTTCCCGCTGTGGGCGATGCGGGTGGACGACATTCCCAAGGATGATCCCGATGTCCTGAAGATCCGCGCCGTCGGACAGGCATTCCTCTGGAATTTCCACTACACCGGGCCCGACAAGATGATGGGGCTCGTCGATCCCCACGAATACGACGCCAACGCGGTGGGGCTGGTGGCCGACGACCCCAATGCCAAGGACGACTTCATGACCCTGGGTGATCTCGTGTTGCCGAAGGACCGACCGGTGATCATCCAGGTGACTTCCAAGGACGTCATCCACGGCCTCGCGCTCATCCCCATGTTCATCCAGCAGGACGCGATTCCCGGCCGAGAGATCCCCATGTGGTTCGTCCCGAACAAGGTGGGCGAGTGGGACATCGTGTGCGCCCAGCTTTGCGGTGCCGGTCATGCCAAGATGAAGGCGACGGTCCGGGTGCTCGAACAGGATGAATTCGACGAGTGGTTCGCCAGCCAGCGTCCTCTGCTGCCCGAGTGAGCCTCGAGTGATCGGAATCTGTCGGAAACCTGATCCGGCAACGCAGCAGGAGAGCCGGGGCGGAAATGCGTCACCGGCTCTTTCCTTCTTCCGGAAGGACGGGGACCACGCCTCGGAGGTCTTTCCCCGGTTCGCAGTGTCGCCGCCGCCAGCTTTGACGTATTCTCTCCCGTCTCCCCGTCGTTTCCCGCCATGTCCGAAAACGCCACTCTCAGATCTCCCGTTCCGTCTCCCGCACTCCATCGCTTCGTTCGCCTGCTCGCGGTGATGACCGTGCTGCTGATCTGGTGGGGGGCCGCCACCACCACCAAGCAGGCCGGCATGGCGTTCGCCGATTGGCCGCTCAGTCTCGGATCCGTCAATCCACCGGGGTGGCTCAAGCACATGGTGCCGTTCCTGGAACACAGCCACCGCCTGCTCGCGACCGTGGTGGGATTGCTGACTCTCGCGCTTTTCGGATGGACCCATCGCAGGAACGGAGGCGGTTGGCTGGAGTTTGCCGGGCTCTTCTTCTGGCTCGCCGTGGTCTTCGCCATCTTCATCAAGGCCGGTGCCGAGCGGCAGGACGCGGACCGCAAGCAGATGCTCCTGATGCTCGGTTGCCTGACCGGTGCGCTGCCGGTGCTGTGGCTGGTGTGGAGTTGGGTGAAGCGATCGTGGCCCCTCGTGAATCGCCTCGCCGCCCTCGCGCTGCTCATGGTCACCACCCAGGCCATCCTCGGCGGGCTGCGGGTCACCGAGATCTCCGATACCTTCGCCGTGATTCACGGATGCCTCGCGCAGGGGTTCTTTTGCGTGGTCATCCTGATCGGGATGATCACTTCGCCGAAATGGGAGGATCGCTCCGCCTCGTTGACCGAGAGTCAACTCCGACCCGTCAAGAGCTGGTCAATGCTCCTGGTCGTTTCCATTTCGATCCAGCTGATCCTCGGCGCCCTCATGCGACACCACCACCGTGCCGGCCTCGCCGACACCGGGATTTTTCTGACCGCCGGGAAATGGTTTCCCGGGTTCGACTCGGTCTCGACCGACGGAGATCCGGCCATCCTGCTGCTCATGTTCGCGCACAAATACTGGGCTCTCGTGGTCTTCTTCCTGGGCGTCGGGTTGAGCGCGTGGTTGTGGACCCGGCGTGATGTTCCGGTCGGCCTGTTGCGCCACAGTCTCGTGATCAGTGGCCTGCTGGTGCTCCAACTCGGGTTGGGCGTCTCCATCCTCCTAACCGGCAGCCCCGAGCACAAGAAGTTCTGGGTGACCAACTTCCACGTCATCAACGGCCTGGCTCTGCTGGCGACCGCTTTCGCGCTCGCCGTCCGGTCCTGGTCGGCGCGGCGAAAAAAGACGCTTCTCGCCGAGGCCTCGCCGGAACACAGTGGCGCTTTGCCTCAGTCCGCTCGGTGATCTAAGAGACTGTTGAAAAATCATGGAAGGAAAAACTGCGAGTCATTTTGATCGATGGCGAGGCGCGGTGAAGGAAGGTAGCGAGTTACCGGACTGAATCGCAACGAAGCCAGCGAACAAAAGGGCCGCAG
>JAUIGT010000450.1 GCA_030432615.1 Verrucomicrobiia bacterium | reverse complement strand
GCTCGATGCCTGCGACTACGGGAACGAAATCAGATTCGCCAATCACGGGGACGATCGAAACTCGAGCCCGGTCCAGGTCCACGACGGGACGACGTGGCTGAATTGCTATTTCGCCAGCAAGCCGATTGCGAAGGACGAGGAGATCCTGGTCACCTATGGAGAGCGCTACTGGAAGACCCGCACCAAGATTCCCTTGTAGCAATGGGCGGGACGGCGAGCGCGTTTCGGCTCTCCCCGTTCACGACTCCAGCGGCAGGGGAACGCGCAGTTCCTCGAGTGTTTCCCGGATGCCGGCCAGCAGGCGATCGATATCCCCGCTGTCGAGAGCGCCGATGGTGCCGATGCGAAAGCCGGGTGTGTCCGCCAATTTGCCCGGGTAGATGATCAGGTTCCGTTCGGCGAGGAGGCGGTGGAAGGTGGGGAAGGAGAAGCGCGAATCTTTCGGGGAGTGAAAGGCGGTAATGATCGGGCTCTGCAGGTCCGCGGGGAGGACTTCGCGCAGACCGAGGTCACGAGTGCCGGACACGAGTCGCCGCTGCAGCCCCAAGTAGCGCCCCGCGCGGGCGGGGACGCCCCCCTCGGTGGCGAGTTCCGAGAGTGCCTGCCGGAGTGCGAGGATCACATGGGTGGGGGGAGTGAAGCGGAACTGCCCGGTTTCCTCGAGTGTTTTCCATTGGTCGAAAAGATCGAGGGAGACGCTGCGGGCCACGCCCTCGGAATGCTCGAGAACGGTTCGGCGAACAATCGCGAAGGCCAGCCCGGGAACGCCTTCCAGGCACTTGTTGGCTGAGGAAACGAGGGCATCGATTCCGGAGGCTTCCAGCTCGATGGGGATTCCCCCGAAACTGCTCATCGCATCGACGAGAAATCGCGCGCCCGAATCCCGAGCCAAGCGGCCGATTTCCGCCACGGGGTTCAACATGCCCGTGCTGGTTTCGCAGTGAACAGCGGCGATGTGAGTGATCCCGGGAGTGGCGGCCAGTCTGGTTTGCAGGGCCCGACAATCCAGGGGTGAGGTCTCCCCGTTTTCCATGATCTCCGTCTGGATGCCCAGGCGTTCGGCAATCAGGGCGATCCGGCGACCGTAGGCGCCGTTGACCGGGACGAGTAGGCGGGCGTCCGCGGGAATGAGCGAACCGAGGGCCGCTTCGATGGCGAAGGTGCCGCTGCCCTGGACGGGGACGGCTTCAAAACCGGCACCGGGCTTCGTTCCCGCCACCTCCAACAGGCCGCTGCGGACCGCCTTGACGACTTCCAGGAACGCCTCCTCGCGGGACCCCAGATCGACCATCATGGCGCGGCGGACCGATTCGCGGGTGGTCAGGGGACCGGGAGTGAACAGGAGATGACGCTGGCGATGGTTCATTCAGGATTGAAGGAAGGCCATGAACCGCTCCTTCACTTCCACCGGGGAGACGGTGGGGCGTCCGAGGTTCTCCAGGGAGCCGGGGCGGATCTTCAGGTGGAGCAGGGTGGGACCGTCGCCGCGGAGGAGGCGGGGGAGCCACTCGGTGAGATCCGCGAGGTGATCTGTTTCCGCGACCCGGCGGTAGTTGCAGGCGGCGGCGACCTCGGCGAAGCGCACCGTCGGGGAAACGGTCGCCTGCCCTCCGGTGGAATCGTGAACCTCGTTGTCGAGCACGAGGTGGATGAGGTTGGGCGGTTGCTGTGCGCCGATGGTGGCAAAGGTTCCGAGCTTCATGAGGGCGGCACCGTCGCCATCGATCACGATGATGGGGCGATCGGGAGCGTTCCTCGCGACGCCCAGTCCGATGGCCGAAGCCGTTCCCATTCCGCCGACCACGTAGAGGTGCTGGGGGCGGTCGGCGAGGGTGAAAAGCTCGCGCCCGGTCTTCCCGGTGGTGGCGATGATGGCGGCGGACGGGGGCACGAGTTCGAGCAGGCGCTCCAACACCTCTGCGCGGCTGGGGCGCTCCCTTGAGGGAATGTCGAGTCGGGTGGGGAATCGCTCGGTCGCGACTGCCCTGCCGTCCGGCGAAGTTTCGAGACCGCAGGGGGCGACGTTTCCTTTTCGCATCACGAACGCGAAGGGCAGGTGGTTGTCTTCCATGGTGGACCCGGCGGCGGCCAGGCACGGCGCGATGGCATCGGTGGACTCGGGAAAGGGCTGCCACGGAATCCGGAGAGTCTCCAGCAGGGTGGTGGTGATCTCGCCCATCAGCTCGTGCTGGGGTTCGTCGGGACGTCCGGGCTCTCCACGCCAGGTGGTGATCAGCAGGGTGGGAATGCGGAAGGGGAAGTTGAGGGAGGTGAGGGGATTGACGGTGTTTCCCAGTCCCGAATTCTGGCAGAGCGTCACCGTCTTCCGGCCGGCGAGGTAGGCACCGAGACTGATGCCCACCGCTTCTCCCTCGCTCGCCGCGCCGACATAGTCGAGATCGGGAGAGTCGATCACCCGATTGATGAGGGGCTTCAGGAACGAACAGGGAACGCCCGAAACGAAGTCGTGGCCGATGCTTCGCAGGGCTGCGACGAACTCCTCGGCTTCGATCATGGCCGGTTCAGTCTGGCAGGATGACATCGGCGGGATCCAGAGACTGCCGGTTCCCGGTCAACCGGGAATCGATAGGCTCGCCGGGCTTTACGCTGGGCAGGTAGCGGCGCTCGGCGGCGGCGAGTTCCTCGGCGCGCTGCAGTCGGAAGACTTCCGACATCGAGGCGATGCGGGGCAGCAGGCCGTGAACGGAGCCCGATTCCCGAACGAAGCGACACGCCTCCTGCATCGCGGTGATGGAAGCGCGCATGAGGTGGTTGGCCCAGATGACCACGCTGAAACCGGCGTCGATGAATACTTCGTTGGGAGTGTCCGCATAGGTGGTGGGAACGATCACCAAGGGGCAATCTCGGTCCCATTCCCGGGCGAAGGCCAGGACTTCTCCGGGATCTTCACGCTTGCTGTGGACGAGGATGGCATCGGCTCCCGCTTCCGCGTATCGATCGGCGCGGTCGAGAACTTCGTCCATTTCCAGGCCGGCGATGAATCCCTCCAATCGGGCGACCACGCAGAAATCCGGATCGACCTGGGTGTCCTTGGCCGCCATGATCTTCCCGGCGAACTCCTCGGGCGCGGCGAGCCGCTGGGGGCCTTCGACGAAGGAATTCTTCTTGGGAAAGAGCTTGTCTTCGAGGCAGACCCCATCGATGTCGCGCTGCTCCAGCTTTTTCACGAGGCGACGCACATTGTTGAAGTTGCCGAATCCGGTATCGCCATCGAGCAGGATGGGGGTGCTCGGGGCGGCATCGCGCATGAATTCCACCACTTCGAGGGTCTGGGTCCAACTGGCCTCGTTGCAGTCCCGGACACCCAGGGCCGCGGAGATGGAAAGCCCGCTCGCCCAGATACCGGCGAATCCCGCCTCTTCCACGATCCGGGCGCTGAGTCCGTTGTGGGCCTCCATCAGATATTCGACTTCCTCGGATTCGAGGAGCGATCGGAAACGGCGCTTGTGAGAATTCGTAGGAGGAGACATGGCGAGGCCTTTTGGGAGGTGGTTGGCAGCGGGAGTGGTTTCAGCTGGACAGGGCGACCGATTCCGGGTTGCCCGCAGAGTGGCGGAAGCCATCGAAGTCCGGCGGGGCGGTGGAGCGGGCGACTGTTTCCGGCTCGGCCTCATTGATGACCCAGCGGTAGCGTTCGACGCTCTTGAGATTCTTCTGCGATTTGCCTTTCCGGCGACGCTCGCGGATCTCGAAGGCGATGCGGGCGGCTTCCCCGAGCATCGGCGGAATCACGTGGCGCTTGACCGGATCGTGGAAGCTCAATCCGGGGCCTTTCTGGATCTCGGTCAGCCAGGGGTTGAGATTCTCATCGAGAATGAGGTCCGCTCCGTAGACCGCGAAGCATTCCCCGGTCTTCGGGTAGTCTCGATAGAGTCCGGGACGGGCGGCCTTGGCTACCCAGGTGATGATCTGTTCGAGCCGCGGCACAAGCAGGTCGTTCACGAATCCGGAGGGGGCTATCCCGAGATCGTGCGCCAGGTAGTGGTCGAGGCGATCGTAGCGCCACTTCAACTCCACGTTGGGATCGAAGTCGGGATGATTCTTCTGCTGATAGACGTTGGTGACGTGAATGAGCTGATTGTCGAATTGGTCGAGCTGGTAGGGCAGGGAATTGAGCCGAACCGTCCCCTCGGGAAACATCAGCACCTGGAAGGGATCGAGACTGGCGATCATCCAGTAGATACGGATCTCCGATTTCCGACCGTCGAGGAGTAGCGGTTTTTGGATGTAGCGCTGGATGATCCCTTTCTCGCTCTTCTTGGTGATGGGCCGGTCTCCGTGTTTGCGATACTGGCGACGGAGCTTGTTGAAACGCCACATGATCTCGATGCCTCGTCCCCTCGAGTTGCCGCCGGGCTTGTAGATCCAGAGGTTTTCGCGCTGATCGACCTTGGGAAGCTGGGCAAAGAACCGGGCTCGTTCCTCCGGATCATAGAGGCGGTAGCTCTCCTGGTAGAAATCGGCGAGGCCGATGTCGGTCGGGTTGCCGCTCTGTTCGTAGCGTTTCAGGGTCTCTGTGAGGCCTCCCTTGTTCACCAGGATGGTTTCGTTGGGGAAGTGATTGATCCATTGGTCGGGGAGTAGGCGGGGAAACAACGATCGATAATTCTTCCGCATCCAGAGGATTTCCGCGTTCTGTTCGCGGTCCGTCAGGACATGTCCCTGCTGTTGAAAAGCTTCGATCGCGCAGCGGGAATCCGGATCACAATACAGCTGTCGGCCGTTGGCGAAGAGGTTGCGAAGGAGATTCATGGCTGAGAGAGCGATTCCGTTAGCCTAGAAGACGGTTCGTAGAAATTCAATAAAAACTAGATTTTTTTAGCTTAGCCAAGATCTCAAAGCCGTTAACCAATGTCAATTATATTATTTATGATTTTTATTGCAATAACAGTTTTTTTGGCTAGCTTTCCTCTTGAAACACCTCCGTCCGGTTTTTCCGGGCACCTCCACAACGAAACACTTCACCGAGAAAAACCATGAAACGGAACTCCTTCGTTACCCAAGGCCTGCTTTGGCTGAGGCTCCTGATGATGCTTTGCGCCATCCTTCTTTCCGCCAGTCCGTTGAGACCCGCGATGGGGGCGGCCAATGGCAACAGCAATGGCAATAGCAACGGGAACTCCTCGCAGGACGACGACGATAAGGATGACGATAAGGACGACGATAAGGACGACGATAAGGACGACGATAAGGACGACGATAA
>JAUIGT010000449.1 GCA_030432615.1 Verrucomicrobiia bacterium | reverse complement strand
TTTCCATGGCATTGAAGCCCAGGAGCATGATCTCGCTGATCATTTCCACCCCGTCCGTGTGGCGGTAGCTGTTCCAGCAGGTCGAAAAGGCGAACATCCCGGGAAATCGAAGCGAACAAGAGGTAAAGTCACGACTCCGGATCGGAAATCCGCCAACCAGCGTCCTGGAGCCGTCGGAGACGGGGGAACCGGAGGCGCCACCTTAGTGGACCCGTCCCTGATTTCCAGCTCTTATTCGGATCGGGATTTTCGACGCGTTTCTCCGCCGACCACCAGGGTCATTTCTCCCTTGCGCGGTTGCCGCGCGAATTCCGCGGACAGGTTCGCCGCGGTGTCGCGGTGAAAGGTCTCGAACTTCTTGGTCAGCTCCCGCGCCACGCAGACGGGCCGCTCGGGATCCAGGTCCGCGAGGGTAGCGAGCGTCTTGGCAATCCGGTGGGGCGATTCGAAGTAGATCGAGGTGGCGCGACGCTCCAGGGCTTCGCGCAATTCCCGCTCTCGTTTTCCCGATTTGGGCGGCAAAAAGCCCCCGAAATAGAAGGCGTCGGTGGGGAGCCCGGAACCCGCCAGGGCCGCCAGCACCGCCGACGGCCCGGGAAGCACATCCACGGGGATTCCCGCATCGATGCAGGCGCGCACGAGCCGGTAGCCGGGATCGGAAACCGTTGGCATGCCGGCGTCCGAGAGCACGGCGATCGCATCACCTCCGCGGGCTCGATCGATGATCTCGGCGGAGCGCGAGGCCTCGTTTCGATCGTGGAGGGAAAGCAGGGGTTTGCGGGAAATCCGGTGCCGCTGGAGCAGCCGAACGCTGTGACGGGTGTCCTCGCAGCAGATCAGGTCGGAAGCCTCGAGACGCTCCCGGGCACGAAACGAAAGGTCGGCGAGATTTCCAATCGGACTGGCAATCAGGGCCACCCGCCCACGAAAATCCTCGACGGCGGGAGTCCCGCCTTCCTCGCCGGGATCGGGATTCATCGGGGCTGCACCAGGCGGCCGCGGTAAGGCGTCATCTTGCGACATGGGAAAAGAAATGGAGCAGGACGGGAGCAGGCGATGATGCCCACGAAAAAGCGGCCCCGTGATCGGCGGCCGCTTGCGGTGAGAAGAATCTCGGAAACCGGATCGCTCCGATCGACCTCACCATCCGTTGCTCAGCTGCCCCACGAGTTGCTTGGCGGCATCTTCGGCGGCGAGGGGAATCGCATTCCGCTCCGAAAGCTGGAAATTGGGATCGAGGAACTGGATGGTCTGGCCGACCACCCGTCCCGGGCGTTGCCGCAGGTTACTGGTGCTCTCCACGTTGGTTTCATCCAGATCACGTGCGGCGGCATAGGCGATCTTCTGGCCGGTGTTCGGATCGACGAGCGACCATTCCACCACAATGAAAAGCTTCATTTCCGTGGTCCGAAGAGTATCGGTCTGGGCGGAGCGCAACTGGCGACGCTCGACACGGCTGATCTTGCCCTCCAGCACCGCATCGGCCTTGTCCCGACTGGTGATTTCGTAGGTGCCGTCCTCCTGGAGAAGCTTGATGACGGAGTTGGTCACGATCGCCGCAGTGCGAGGCTCCAACGTCTCGTTCTTGAAGGTCGGAACGTGGAGCCGATCGATATTCTGGTAAGGAGTCGGCTTGACGGCTCCCATCTGATAACCGGCGCAACCCGTCATTCCGAGGATGACGGCCACCTGCAAGGACCAAAGGGCGAAAAGTCGAACGGCGCGGTTCATGATCGATCGGTCGTGATGAAAAGAAAATCGTGAGTAGAAGTCAGCGAAAGATAACTACCGTAAACCGCTTCTCTATACGAATCCTTTCTTGGAATCAAGGCAAGCTGCAACAATCGACCAAAAAAGTCGAGCGGGAAAAAGCGGAACCTGAACGGGAGCCGGTCGTCTCCCGAGCGCATCGCGTTCCGCGGCCCGAGTGACACTTCCTCACCGGAAAAAATCCCCAAAATCCGCGGAAATGCGGTGGCGGATCAGTTTCCGGCGACCGGATCGTCCGTGGGAATCGGGAGGACATCGTCCTGCGACGTCCGCATCTGAGGACGAGAGGGCATCGAGGCCGGGGGCGACGCAGGGGCGGCGGCACCGGAAGGTTGCGCGGGCGCCGCGGGAACCTGTGCCTGCGCTTGCGGCAACGCCGCCGAAGGGGGCGCGATCACCGGAGAACCGACGCTCCCGGACGAGTCGGAACCCGAGGGAGCGGGGGCATTGGCGACCGCGGCTAGGGAAGGATCCTTCTCGATCAGCTTGTTGAGGCGCTGCTGGGCGTCCTGGTAGTGTTTCGTGTTCGGGTGGCGAGCCACTTCACGGTAGTAGATGGCGGCGGCCTTGAGGTTGCCGTTTCGCTCGTAGAACTTGGCCACATCGAATGCCTTTTGCGATTCCTTGTCGCTGAGGGAACCGAGTGCCTGGCGAACCTCCTGCGAACGTGGGTCGTCGCCGAACTGCGTGATGAAATCCTCGCCGGCCTCGCGTTGCTGGCGCAAATCAACCGGGCTGAACGACTTGTCGGCTTCCCGGCCGTGGAGTTTCACCAGGTTGTACTGGGCTTCCGCGCCGTATTTGGTCCCTGGATAGTCCTCGACGACGGATTCGAAGGTCACGATCGCCTCGGCGATATCACCCTGGCCGGCCTGGATGGTGCCCACGGCGATGCGGGATTGGGCCGAGAGTTCCGTGCGCGGCGCATTGGAGGAAATCTGCTCGTAGAACTCGATCAGCTTCGACGGCTGGACGTCCGCGCCGATCCCGCCGAGAAACCCGTCGCTGCCGTTGACCCGGAGATTCTCAGCGATGGTGAACTGGCGCTGCACCGCCTCCGCAAAACGAGGACTGCCCTTGTAATCGGTCAGGAACTTCTGGAACGCCTCGAAGGCCTTCTTGTCCTTGCCATCCACCTGCAGCAACTCCCCGAGCTTGAATTGGCTCTCCGCGGCCGCCTCGCTGCGCGGGTAGTCCTTGACGATATCTTCGTAAATTTTTTCCGCCTTCCGATAGTCACCGGCGGCCTCTCGCGACTGGGCCTCGGAGAGCCGGGCGCTGGCCGCCCCCTCGTTGCTGGCCTGCTCGGCCGCCGTCGGCTTTTCATTATCGCGTTTGAGAAAATCGAGGATGGCGTGGGAAGGAGACACCGAACTCGCCGTCAGGGCGGTGGCAATGCCGAAACCCAACCACGTTTTTTGGGAACCAAAGTCTGTTTTCATATTGATCTGTTTCATCCTCGCTGAACCTCCCCATGGCTGCAACGGACGAGAGCGGTTAATAATTAGAACTCATTAGGAAAGCAAGTGGATTCGCAAAACAATCGGCACCTGAACTGCCGTTTTGCAAAAACTTGTTAAGAATCCTGAACGTTCCGCGTGGAACATTTTAAATAAATTTGCCCAAGAACGCCGACCAGACGTCTTCGCACAGATCGCAAGATTGAGAAATAATGCGTCCGGCTTGCCATTCGAGTTGAAGGAAATCGGGGCTTGAGCGTTCCGCCCAGTTGCTCAGCATGCGTGAGAGGGGGCGCGGGGCTCGTCCCGACCATCCGACACCGAAGCGGAGTGCGGACTTCACCTGAAGTAATCCGTCAGATTTCCTCGCAGTATCCGAAGTTGCTGAATTGCCGATTCGGCCTTGGCAGCGAACAGGGTATATGAACCAGGGGTTTGACCTGATGGCAAGCCGACTACCTGTTCGTCAGAGCCCGCCGCCGGCGTGAGTGAAGAGACGTCGGGAGCAAGAACTGCGCGCCAACCAATCGATGATGACTGGATCGTCACGAAGAAGAAAGGCGATGCGTACGAGTTTCCGGGTAGCCGCATTGAGGCGCGCAGGACAACGCCTTCGCGAGAGATCCGAATGGTTGCATGAAGCAAGGCCATCACCATTGCTCCGAGAACGCCGACTCCGAATCCGATACCGGGAGGGTGCACGAACCAATTCGAGGCGAACTTCGCCGTGTGGCGGGAGAGTTCTTGCCGCCCGACAGCTCCACCAACAAGGAATGGCGTGCGCCGTGCAAAAGGGGGCGGGGCGAGCCTTGCTCACTCCTGGAGCACTCACGGCAAGAACCAAGCGGTCAAACAGGACATCCTTTATTTTACATGACATATATTGTCAGAAGTTTTATGCAGGTTCTCCGGGCGCCTGAAAGGCTCTTCCCGGCGGAATGGGCCTTGGGCTCTTGCCGCTCACCCCTGCCGGCTCAAAACAAAAACCCGTCTTCGATCGGCGGCCCCGGATCGGCGGACTTCAAGGGATTCAGGCACCGAAACTCTTCGAGCGGCGCACTGAGCGGATGGCCGTCGAGCCATTCGGCGACGGAAACCTTGCCGGACAGCGTCAGGAACGCTTCAACCTGGTTTTTCCGAAGAATGGCCGGCATCCGGTCATGAATTTCCGCCACCATGCCTTCGGCTGCCGTTGTCAGCATCGTGTAGCGCGGTCCATGCTCGGGGTCGTCCTCCCAAAGACCCGCCATCCACAGCCATTCTCGTTCCGCGGGTCCAGGCCCTGACTCCGATGCGCGGCTCGAATCAATCGCATCCCCAAGCCGAGTTTCCGACTGGAACGCATGCGTCTGTTTGTGCCCCTTGGCGCCGCTCCACTCGTAGAACGTGGCCACCGGAATCACGCAGCGCCGAGCCGCCTCCCACGCCGGTTTCCACATTCCGCTGTCCAGCTTCTCAATTCGGGCGTTGTTGATGGCGGGATTGAACGGGCGATGGAATCCCCAGTGGCGAATTTCCGGGCAAAGGTCCCCTGTCGCGTCATTTCGGCGCACCACCAGCCCTGGATCGGTCTTCCGAATGCCGTAGACTTTCGGAAGTTTCTGCATGGCCTCGATCACAAGCCGCCGCCAACCGCGCCCCTGCTTGGCCGAGGCGGGGCCGATATCGTAGAGATTGCACATGACGAAACGGCGTTCGCTGCCCGGCGCCTTCAGGCAGTTTCCTCCGGCGGCAACTCCGCGCTGTTGAGAATCGAACTCCCGAACCAGCCGAGCTTCCGACGCAGCACCTTGTAGAAGGACCCGTCGGGCAACATCACCAGGGGCAGTTCCACGGCGGCGCGCCGAATGCTCAACCGGGACGGCTCCGTCAGCTGCCGGACCGGCCGGCCGTCGGCCGTGAGCAGGAGTTCGTCGCGCTGCTCGGGCACCAGGAGTTCGATCTCCCGGTTATCCGCGAACACGATCGCCCGATTGGCGAGCGCATGCGGACAGATCGGGGTCATCACGAA
>JAUIGT010000448.1 GCA_030432615.1 Verrucomicrobiia bacterium | reverse complement strand
AATCTCGTCGTTGGTCATCGTCATCACCAGCCCCGGCGGCATCAGGGAAACCGGCACCTGCTGGCGGGTGACGATGTCTCGGTTGTAGATCTCGAACTGGTTGCCGGCGGCGTCGCCGTAGAAATGGTTGCCGCCCCTCTGGCCGAACATGAATCCCATCTTCTGGGTGCCATCGGCGAGGTTCAGTTGCCAGGCCTCGTACTGGGGGGCGATCTCGGCGCTGGGATCGAGAATCGAACGGAGGATGTGATCGCGCCCGCGCTGACCGATGTTACTGAGATCGGGACCGCCTTGGCGACCGAAGCCGAGCGCCCGGTGACAGGCGGCGCAGTGACGGTGGAAGGCGAGCCGGCCGGGGGAAGCGGCGAGGGTGGGGCTTGGGGCTTGGGGCTCGGAGAGAAAGGCGGACCAGGCGTCGAAGTTGAAATCGGTAGGGCGTCCGGCGATGGCGTTCTCGGCGGGAGCGGGGCGCGGCTCGCCACGGCGGGCGACCTCCTCGGCGAAGGGGCGGACGGCGTCGGAGAGGTCGCCCTTCGACCGCTGTTTCTCGGCAAAGGCCTTGGCGGCTTTCTCGTCCGCATGGACAAGGAGGGTGAGGAGGACGTCGATGCGGAATTCGTCGTCGCTCTCCGGGTCCTCGTAGAGTGCCTTGAGATCGCGGACGGAGAGGAACTTCTCCCGGTCGGCGAGCACCTGGAAGGCGGCACGGCGAACCGCGGGCGAGGCGTCGGGGGCCTGGAGCCGTGCGCCGATGAGGCGCTGGATGGGCTTGTCGTCGACCGGCTGGCCGTCGAGCCGGGCCAAGGTGGTGATGGCGGCGTGGAAGAGGGTGGGGGACGGCGGCTCGGCGGCGATGGCTTCGACCTCGGCGCGGTATTTCTCCAACTTCTTGTCGCAGATCCACTTGAGGGCGAGGAGGCGGAGGGTGGGATCGGGATCGGCGAGGGCCTTGGGAATGACTCCGGAGCTATCCCGGTCTGGCTGGTGAAATCTCCAGGCCAGGAGATGAGCCTGTTTCTGTCGTATCGTGGTCAGTTCCTCCCAGAGGAAGCCGCCGATCTCCCAGGGGAAGCCATCGATCTCGGGACGGAAACTCAGATCGGAAAGCAGGCGGGAGAATCTCCAGGGATCCTCCGTTTTCATGGACTGGCGGAGACTCGAGCGGACGCGGACAGACTCCTTTTCCGGAATCGAGATGGGTTCCGGGTCCCATCCCGAGATCCGCCAGACCGCCCCCTCACCGTGAAGCTGGTAATCCTTCTTCACCCAGTCGCTCACGTAGAGCGCGCCGTCGGGGCCGAAGGCGAAGGCGACAGGCCGGAATTCCGAGCCGCCCTGGACCAGAACTTCTCGCTCGGTCGTGAAATGGCTCTCGTCCCAGGACAGCGGGTAGAGTTCGAGGCGGTGATCCGCCCAGCTGGCGACCAGCAGATGGCCGCGGTGATGGATCACGTCGCAGGGAGCCTCGCCGGCGGCGTGGAGCATGGGGAGAGTGCCGGGTAGCTCGCCGTTCCAGGAGATGAAGGGATGCTGGCCACTGCGGCCGTAGCGATACTGGTAGCCGTAGTCGCCACCGTCGATGACGTAGTGAAGCCGGCTCGGGGGACGGGAACTGGGGTCGTTGTCGGTGGCGAAGACGTGGCCGCCCGGCGCGTGGCAGACGCCGAAGGGATTCCAGAATCCGGTGGCGTAACGCCGGAGCTCGCCGCCGTCGCGGGTGACGTGCCAGACGTTGCCGCCCTCGCCGCCGTCACTGACCGAGGAACCGTCCGAGCCGCGCAGGGTGTAGTCGGCGCCGTAGTTTTCGCCGATGCCGAAGAAGAGGTCGCCGTCGTCGTCGAAGCAGAGGCCGGAAACCCCGTTGTGCGGGTAGTCGGCGGTGGTCTCCAGGAAGACGAGCCGTCGCTCGACGGAATCCGGGTCGGCCTTGCCATCGCCGTCGCGGTCCCAGAGGCGCAGCACCTCGTTCCGGGTGGCGACGTAGATGGCGCCGGTTTCCGGGTGAGTGGCGATGTCCATGGTGGCGACGAGACCGGTCTCGAAGAAAACCGAGCGCTGGTCCGCGACCCCGTCGCCGTCGGTGTCCTGCAGCCAGAAGATCTGGTCGGTCTCCGCGCCGTCGTAGTCGTCGGGACGGAAGTGGGTGTTCGACTGGATCGCCAGTAGCTTGCCGTTCGCGGTGAAGGTGATCCCGGTCGGCTGCTTGATGAGATCCGACCCGGCGAATCGGGTGATGGTGACAGCGGGATCGCTCGAAGTCGGAGTTGCTTCCCCCGCCGCCCACGAGATCGAGGACGTCAGCAGAAACAGGATCGCGATCGTTGCTCTCACGGGGAGTGCGGGCGTCTCGCCCGCTCCATTGCCTTTGCCCACGGGCGAGACGTCCGCCGTCCCAGTGATGCTCGATGAAGAATTTGTCATGGATTCGATCCTTTCAGGCTGGCGAGGTAGGCGACCAGGTCGCGCAGTTCTTCCCGCTCCAGGGAGTTGGTCAACCCGGCCGGCATCAGGGTGCCGATGTTCTTCCGTTCGGCGATGGTCTGCGGAGTGACCGGCTTGGTCTCGCCGGTGGCGGTGTCGCGGAGCCAGAGAATGCCCTCGGCCTCCTTCTCCTCGTAACCGGTCAGGACCTGGCCGTCCTTGGTGGTCACGCTGACGGCGAAGTAGCCCTCCTTGAGCTGGCGGTCGGGCCAGAGCACCGATTCGATGACCAGGTCGAGCGGAAGCCCGGCGCCGACGGTGTCGAGGTTGGGCCCGAGGATGCCGCCCACGCCGCCGACCTGGTGGCAGGCGGTGCAGGTCAGTTGGGCGCGTTGGAAAATGGCCTTGCCGGCTTCCGGATTTCCCGATTCCCGCACCTCGGCGGACAGCTTGGCGACGAAGTCGGGCGAGTAGGGGATCGCCCCCGATTGGACGCCGAGCGCCTCGTTGAGCACGGCGCTGAGCTTGGCTTCGCTGCGGCCCATCTCGGAAAGCGCGGTGACCAGCGACTGGGCGCGATCGACGGGCAGTTCCGTTTTCGCCATCGCGTCGGCGAGCACGTCGGGACCGCCGCGGCGATTGAGGAAGGGGACGAGAAATCCGGTCGTGATTTCGGAAGGCGTTTCGTTCGCCAGCAGGGAGGCGGTGATGGCCGCGGCGCGACCGAGATCGACCTGGGCGAGCGCCTCCACCGCGCCGCGCCGGAGGATCAGCGGAGCCTCGGCATCCCCGGCGATGGGAGCGATCACGGCGATGGCGCCTTTTCCTTCGAGCCGGGACAGGGCGTGAAGGGCGGGAATGCGAACGCCGTTCGGTTGGTCGGCATCGGTGGCGATGGCTTGCACCGCATCCGTCAACGGCTTCACCTGCCAGAGCCCGGCGAGCTTCAGGGCGGCGGCGCGCACCTCGGGCGATTCATCCGCGAGCAGTTCGCCGAGACGAGGCGCGAAAGGCGGGGCCGGTCGCTGCTGTCGAGCGGGCCAGGCCTCGACGAGGGCTTCGAGGACGCTCGCGTCGGCCTGAGTTTGCGCCAGCAACTCCCGCAGATCCTCGGGACTGCCGACCTTGGCCAGTACCTTGGCGAACCGAGCGCGGACGGCGGGATCGAGCCCGGATTCGGCGAGTTTTTCCCGGGCCAGTTCGGCGGAATCACCGCCTCCCAGTGCCTCGAGCGCGAAGGCGAGGTGCTCGGGTTGGTCGAAGCTCAGGCTCCCGTTCTTGACCGCTGGCAGCCAGTGATCGGCGAGCGCGTGCACGGTCTGGGTGAGAGCGTAGTCGATGAAGCGATCGCTCCCGGTCCCTCCATCGAGCGCCCGGAGCGCGAACTTCATCGATACCGCCTCGGGTCGGTTGGCCCAGCGGACCACGGCCTCGAGTTTTTCCGAAGGCGCGAGTTCGGCGAGTTCTTTCGGCGGTTCGTCGTCGGTGGTGCCGGGGGCGTCCGCGTCGGGAATCCAGGTCACCGGCAACGGCGTCATCTCGATCGTCTCCCGCCCCTTGGCGGAGATTCGCCAGATGCGTCCGTGCGTCTTGTCGCGATCGGGATGGCGCAGCGAGGCCTGGTAGTGGCCGATGATCGGGTTGAACCAGTCGGCCACGTAGATGGCCCCGTCGGGGCCGATGCGGATATCGACGGGACGGAAGCTCTCGTGGCTGGAAACGAGAATCTCCTCGGGCACGACCCGGGCGAATCCGGCTCCGTCCTTCACCAACGGAAAGGCGGTCACGCGATGCGAGTAGTAGCCGGCGATGAGGATGTGTCCCTGGATCCAGTCCGGCAGGTGCGCCGATCGCACGAATTCCCCGCCCATCGACTTGCCGGGCGTGACGCCGATGCTGGCCACGGGCACGAGGTCGAGCTGATGGGTCGTCGGCACCAGCGACGGCGTCGCGAAGATCAGTTCGCGGTTGTTCGATTTCACGAAGAGATTTCCCCGATCGTCGAAGGCGATGCCGCAGGGATTCTGGCTGACCAGGGCGGGAAACCCGAACGGTTCCAGCTTCAGCGTGCGCGGGTCGAATCGCCAGAAGCCGGCGGTGTCGCCGCGGACGATGCCCCAGGGTGTCTCGACCCGGGAGTAGGTGTGGAGCCCCTGGCAGAAGTAGAGTTTTCCGTCGGGACCCCAGGTGTGGTTGGAAATGTTCTGGTGGGTATCGCCGAAACCGAAGCCGGTCAGGAGAACTTCGCGGGAGTCGGCCTTGTCGTCGCCGTCGGTGTCCTTCAGGAAAAGCAGGTCCGCTCCCTGGCCGACGTAGACGCCGCCGTGACCGAGGGCGAAACCGGTCGGCATGTCGAGCCCGTCGGCAAAGACGGAGGCCGTGTCCGCTTTCCCGTCGCCATCGGTGTCCTCGAGAATGAAAAGCTTGTCGTCGGGTCGTTCCCCCGGCGCGAGCTGGGCGTAGGCGAGCGTGGTCAGCACCCAGAGGCGGCCTTGCGGACCCCAGTGGATGGCGATGGGATTGGCGATGCCGAGGGATTCGTCGGCGAAGAGGTTGGCCTCGAAATCGTCGTGGAGCCGGAAGCTGGCGAGTTCCGCCTCGGGCGAGGGATCGCTGGTCGGCGCCTGGACCGACTGGGCAGTCGAAAAGGTCGAAGTCCCGAAATACCCGAGGATCGAAAGAAGTCCGAGGGTCAATCCCCGAAGGCTCGCAGGCCCCGAAAGGGAACCGGAAGCCTTGGGCGTTTGGGTGTCTGGGTGTTTCGTCATTGGCTGGGCGTCACTCCTTTCGTCAGCAGGATGTTCCCGTACTTCGACACATCGC
>JAUIGT010000447.1 GCA_030432615.1 Verrucomicrobiia bacterium | reverse complement strand
CTGCGGGAGGAGCACCGTGCGCCCATCGTCGAAAACCTCGTCCGGCGCCTGCTGGCCTTTGCCCTGGGGCGGGAACTGCAGGGGTTCGACCGGCCCGCCATCGAGGAGATGGTGACGGCGGTGGAGAGGGCCGGCGGTTCCAGCCGAGAACTGGTGCGGCAGGTGGTTCGGAGCGAGGCCTTCCGCTTCCAGGAGGGCGAGGCGCCTTGAACGGAGGAATGCTTACCTCGTTGAAAATAAAAGCCCCGCCGTTTCCGGCGGGGCTTCCCCTCCCTAAAAAAGTGTCGAGCCGCTTTGTGTAACAACTCTGAAAGGTTTTTCTGAAATCGCCGCGGGAAGGTCAATGTTTTTTCGCATTTTTTTGCGGCGGCGCTCCTGCCCGGGGCTTCGCGAAACCGGTCCAACCGCAGTCGCGGGAGTTGAGAGCCGCGGGTGGTCGAGTGAATTTGGCATCCGATGCGCAGGATTGCTCCAACCGTGTTCCAGGTGGCTGCCGCTTCGATTCTCTGGGGATCGATGACGGGCTTCTCCGCGCCCGATCCGCAAGCGCCCATCGAGATCCAGCCCCTGCTGGAGAAATACTGTCATCGTTGTCACGGACCCGAGGAGCAGAAGGGCGACCTGCGACTCGACGGCTATGCGAAGACGGCCGAAGTGATCCGCGATCGCGAGACCTGGCTGCACGTGCTCGAGCAACTCGAAACGCGCGAGATGCCGACCAAGAAACCGTTCCCGACCGAAGCGGAATACGAGGCCATGGTCGCCTGGGTGGATGGTGTCGTTCACGGGATCGACTGGGAGGCCATCAAGCATCCCGGCCATGTCACCATTCCGCGGCTGACGAAGGTGGAATACAACCGCACCGTCGCCGATCTCATCGGGCTCGACCTGGAACCGGGGCGCGACTTTTCCGAGGACGGGGAAGGGAAGAGCGGTTTCACCAACGATCGCGACGGGCTCTTCATCACCCCTTCGCAGATGGAGAAATACTTCGACGCCGCGGAACGCTCGATCGAATCGGTCATGGCCCTCAACGCCGAGCCGGTGAAGAAGCGCTACGAGAGCGAGGCCATGTTCATGACCGAGAGCGGTTCGCGGACCTCGAAATTTTCCGATGGCAGCGAGGGCTACGTGCTCAGCCGCGGCCAGATGACCCTCTACGAATCGGTCGAGATTCCCCACGACGGCATCTATCGCTTCACGGTGCGGGCACGCAGCACCACCAACGGTCCGACCGGCGGGAAGCTCCGGATCAATGACGGGGAAACGGGCGAGTTCGACGTGCCGGACGGCCGGTTCGGCACCTTCGAGATCGTGACTTTCCTGGCGAAGGGCAGCCACCAGATGGCGTGGAACCTGAAGGGGGCCAATCGGTCACCGAACCAGCCCAAGCTCAAGAAGCCGGAGGAATATCCCCAACTCCCCGAGAACGCCAACGAGATCGTCGGGATCGAGTCCCCCAAGAACGCGCCCAGGACGCCGCGAACCGGTGACGAGAAGCCGCCGCTGCTCGGTTTTCTCAACGTCTACGATTCGGCCCAGAGCGGCGTACAGCGTCCCTACGAATGGATTCGCCTCATCGGTCCCGACGGCGATCCGCGGGAACTGGAACGCTTTCGCGGCTTCATCGTCGAGCGCATGGAAGCGGTGAACGAGGCGCGTGCCAAAGTGATCAAGCAACTCGGCATCACCGGCGAGGAATGGGACCGGCGTTATCGCGAGGCCAACGAGGAGAAACTGGTCGACCGGGAGAAATTGTTCGCCATGGCCGAGAGCCGGATCGTGATTCGGCCCGGCAGCCTGGCGATCGACTGGATCGAGGTCGAGGGACCGCTCGGCGGCGACAACGGCCGGGCGGCGGAACTGGCGGGTTGGTTCCGGAAGAATTCGAAGACGGCGAAGAGCAGGGAGGGGCTGGTCGCCGACCTGACGGAGTTCGTCCGCCGGGCCTACCGCCGTCCCGTGACCGGGAAAGAGGTGGAGCCCTTCGTGGTGATCTACGAGGAAGCGAAGAGCCGGGGCGGGGATCATGCCGAAGCGCTGCGCCAAAGCCTGGCGGCGGTGCTGGTGTCACCGAAGTTTCTCTTTCGCATCGAGCAGGCTCCGGCCGAGGCGGGTGAGGAAGCCTTCGCGCTTGATGACTGGGAGATCGCCTCGCGACTCTCGTATTTCCTCTGGCTGACGATGCCGGACGACGAACTTTTCCGGCTCGCCGAAGCCGGCAAGCTCCGTGATCCGGAGGTGCTGGCGGCCCAGATCGATCGCATGCTGGAGGACGAGAAGGCGGACGCTTTTCTCGCCACCTTCGCCGGGCAGTGGCTCGGCTACGAATCGCTGGGGGTGAGCGTGTTTCCCGACGAGAAGAAGTTTCCCCAGTTCACGCCCGAGTTGGCCCGATCGATGAAGGCGGAGACGCAGCTCTGGTTCGCGGAGGTGTTTCGGGAGAACCGGCCACTCATCGACCTGGTGGACGCGCGGGAGACCTTTCTCGACCGCACCCTCGCGCGGCACTACGCCATCCCCGGCGTGCGCGGCCCGGAGATGCGGCGGGTGGCGCTGAAGGATCGGAAGCGCGGCGGCATTCTGGGAATGGGCAGCGTGCTCACGGCGACATCGACCCCGGTGCGGACCAGTCCGGTGCTGCGCGGGGTCTGGGTGATGGAAAAGGTGCTCGGCGAAGATCCCGGCGAACCGCTCCCCAACGCGGGAACCCTGCCGGGCAATGCGGGCGAGGCGCGAGGCAAGACCCTGCGCGAGGAACTCGAAATTCACCGCGACCGCGCCGAATGCGCCACCTGCCACGACAAGATCGACCCGCCCGGATTCGGCCTGGAGCAGTTCGATGCCATCGGGCGCTTCCGGGAGAAGGAGGCCGGCAAGCCGGTCGATGCCACCGGAGTCATGCCCGACGGGACGGAGTTCAACGGGGTCGTCGAACTGAAACGATACGTGATCGAAAAGCGCGGAGAGGATTTCGCCCGCAACCTGGCCAAGCGCCTCCTCGCCTTCGCCCTGGGCCGGGAATTGAAGGTTTACGACGAACCCGCCGTCCAATCTATCGTGGAAGGGGCGGCTGCCGACGGCTACCGCGCTCGCGCCGTGGTGAAGGCCATCGTCGGTAGTTATCCTTTCCTCCATCAGCATCCGGATCCCGAACTGACTTTCGCCGATTCCCCATGACCACTCCCTTTCGCATCTCCCGACGCACCCTGTTGCGCGGCGCCGGCGCCACGCTGGCCCTTCCGTGGCTGGAAATCATGAGCGGCACCGCGCGGGCCGCCTCCGGTGCCGGAGCGCCGACGCGCCTGCTGACGGTGTTCCAGCCCAACGGAGTCTATCCGAAGGCCTGGGACGTGAAGGACCTGGCCGGGGGCGGCTTCGAACTCTCGCCGATCCTGTCGCCGCTGAAGGGATTGATGGGCGATTTCTCGGTGATCTCCGGTCTCGACAATGTCGGGCGTGGTCACGTCCAGCTGACGGGATCCTTTCTCACCGGGCGAACCATCACCGACAAGAAGAACGGCGTCTCGCTCGACCAGCAGGTCGCGCAGAAGATCGGTCACCTGACGCCGCTGCCGTCGATCGAACTAGGCACCGAGCCGCCCCGCCAGGGCAACGCCAGCGGGGAACCCATCGCCTACGCCAACACCGTTTCCTGGAGCAGCGAAACCACCCGGATCTCGCCCGAGATCAATCCGCAGGTCGCTTTCGACCGGCTTTTCCGCAGTCACAGCGGCCCCGAGGCCGAGCGCCGGGCGATGAACCGGCGCAGTGTCATCGACCTCGTCCTCGAGGATGCCAAGTCCTTGCGCAAGCGGGCCAGCAGCGCCGACCAGCAGAAGCTCGATGAATATCTCGAGGCCGTGCGCGGGGTGGAAGTCCGGGTCGAGAAGACGCTGAATCCGCCCGAGCGCGACTGGACGCCGCCGACCCGGCCGAGCGAAGCGGACATGGAGCGTCCCGGTCCCGGCATTCCCAAGCGGCGCGACGAGCACCTGAAGCTGATGATGGACCTGATGCTGCTGGCGTTCTGGACCGACAACACGCGCGTTGGCACCCTGATGACCGCGCACGGGTTCAGCCGGCAGAATTTCTCCTTCCTGGAAGGGGTCTCCAGCGATCACCACGGCATGTCGCACCACAAGAACAAGGCCGACGCCATCGCCGAATACACCAAGGTCAGCACCTGGTACATCGAGCAGTTCGCCTACTTGCTGGGCCGGATGAAGGAGATCGATGAGGGAGACGGATCGCTTCTCGATCATTCCGTGGTCCTCTACGGCTCCGGCATGAAGGACGGCAACGGTCACGTGAAGGACGACCTCCCGCTCATCGTCGCCGGCCGCGGGAATGGCGCGCTGAAGCCCGGGCGCCACGTGATCGCCGAGAGAGGCACGCCGCATTCCAATCTCCTCCTGACGCTCGGCCAAGCCATGGGGCTGGAGACCGACGACTTCAACGAGGTCGGAAAGCACACCGTGGCTGGGCTGTTGGCCTGATCGGGAGGCCGGCGTCACCAGTCGGGAGAGCGGCGCCGGAAAATGCCGGAAGCGGCGCGGTCCGGTCATCGATCCACGCTCGGGCGAGCGCGGTGACATTCTCTCTGGCCTCCCCGCGAATCGTGGTGCAACGATGGAGCGTATCTCTTTTCCCCATGAGCCACTCCGCCACCACCTGGATTTCCGCCCACGATTTCGAAGACATCCGCTACGAGAAATCGGAAGACGGCGCCATCGCCAAGATCACCATCAACCGGCCCGAAGTGCGCAACGCCTTCCGACCGCTGACCGTGCACGAACTGTCGCGGGCCTTCCATCTCGCGCGCGAGGACGGTGACGTGGGCGTGATCATCCTCACCGGCGAGGGCAACCTCGCCTTCTGCTCCGGTGGTGACCAGAAGATCCGCGGCGATGCCGGTTACGTGGGCGACGACGGAGTGCCGCGCCTCAACATCCTCGATGTCCAGAAACAGATCCGCGGTCTCCCCAAGCCGGTCGTGGCCATGGTGGCCGGTTACGCCATCGGGGGCGGGCATGTCGGTGCCGGCGTCGAACACGCAGTTGCCATTGTTGTCCAGATACTTCTGGCCGGTGATGACACCCGGATCGGGCTGGAAACAGAAGTCGTTGTCCGCGTCCGTCTCGCCGGGCATCAGGCCCATGACGGACAAGGGGTTGTCCATCGTGGTGAAGCCGGTGAGCAAGCCGCCGGTGTCGGTGACGTCCACGATGTAGTCGCCCGCGGGCAAGCCGGTG
>JAUIGT010000446.1 GCA_030432615.1 Verrucomicrobiia bacterium | reverse complement strand
CGAAACAGTGCCACCCAGGCCTTGGAACTGCTGGAGGGCTTGATGGATTCGGAAGACTTGAAACCTTTCGTCGTCAGGGCCATCGGCGACCTCGATTTCGATTTCGAGAAACCCGTGGGCAACATCAAAGACCTTCCCGATTCGTTGGTTTCCGCGGCGCTCACCTCCGACGATCCTCGCACCATTGTCGAAGCGATGGTCTCCGCGGCCAGGCAGGAGATGGGAGAAGTCGCACCCTCCATCACCGCCCACCTCGGTGACGACGATCCCGTCATCGCCCACACCGCCTTTCGTGCCCTTGCGAAGATGGGAGCCGCCGAGGCCTGCTTCGCGGTGATCGACGACGCAAGCGCCTCCGACGCCAAGCGCCAGGGCGCCTTCTTCGCCCTCATGCGCATGCACGACCCCAAGGTCGTCGACGGGCTGCTCTCCCGGCTCACCTCCGAGACGGACTCCGACAAGCGCCGCGGCCTGCTTTCCGCCCTCTGCCGCCTCTACCACCACGAGGGCGAGTGGACCGGCGACAGCTGGGGCACGCGCCCCGACACCCGCGGGCCCTACTACCAGCCGGAGCCCTGGGCGGAGACCGAAAAAATCGACGCCGCCTTGAAGCAGCAACTCGCCAAGGCCTCGCCCGAGGAGGCGACCTTTCTCGTTCGCGAGATGAGCCGCAACCGCATCCAGTCCAACGACGCCCTCGACCGGGTCCTCACCCTGGCCAAGGAAAACCCGAAGATGATTCCCGAAGCCATGGCGCAGTTGGCCGCCGCCTCCGAACCTCATCCCGAAGGCATGCCGATCCTGATGAAGGCCCTCGGATGGCACAACGATCCCGATCCGACGCATCATCAGACCCTCGCCGACGCCGTCACCGTCGCCGCGAAACTGAACACGGGCGATGTCGTGATTCCCTCCATCCACGCGATCACCGCGATGCAGCGGAACCTCGGCACGCTCCAGGGCGCGGTGAAGAAAGCGCAGGAAAATCCGGATCCGGTCAAAGCGAAGAGCGACGCGAAGTATGCCCGCCAGGCGCTCACCGATGCCCAGAAACAGTACGAGACGGCCCGCGACGCCTTCCTCTCGGCTCCCTGGCTGGAGAACCAGCACCAGTTGATCGAGGATCTCGCCACCCGGAAGTTCGAGAATCCGGAAACCTTCTGGTTCAATGCCGCCCTCCTCAACCTCGCGTCCCGAAAGGGCGGCAGCCCGGAATCGATCGAGATGACCGGGAAGACCCTGGAGAAGGGCTGGCAGAATCCCCAGCAACGCGTCCTCCTTATCCGCGCCGCAGCGGAAACGAAGAATCGTTTCCTCGACGACCGCATCCGCATTGCCCTCAACGACCCGATCAAGGAAGTCGCCCAGGCCGCCAAGTCCGCCGCCAAGGCGCTCAAGATCCAGGCGCCCGGCGCCGACAAGACGCCGAAGATCGCGACGCTCGATCCCAAGAAAGCGCAGGAGATGGTCGTCGCACACAAAGGAGATGTCGCCCTCGGCGAGGCCGTCTTCGCCCGCGCCACCTGCGTCGCCTGCCATACCGTCAGCCAGGACGAGGCCCAGAAAGGTCCGTATCTCGGCAACATCGCGGAGACCTACAAGCGCCCCGAACTGGCACTCGCCATCCTCGATCCCAACGCTTCCATCGCGCAGGGGTTCAAGACCAACATGATCACCCTCAAGGACGGCACCATCGGCATGGGCTTCGTCACCGACGAGCAGGGCGAGCAGGTCACCATCCGCGACGTCGCGTCGCAGGAACACGTCTACCAGAAGAAGGACATCGCCAAGCGAGAGGAACTTCCCACCTCCATGATGCCTCCCGGCCTCATGGCCAACTTCACCGTCCACGAGATGGCCAGCCTGGTCGACTACCTGCAGGCACTGGCAAAGAAGAAATAGCGATCCCGCCCCGCGGCGAATGCGTTTTCCCGGGTGGCGTCGGCAGATCGGATGCTACCAAAACCGCCCGATGACGTGACAAGACGAGCCGGGGGAACCGGGGGACTTTTGGTCGTGACGGAGCGTCCGGGATAGTCCCGGCGGCCTCCGATCGACGGTCTCATGAAGAATGCTCCCGTTCATCCCCTGCCTGCCCTGGTGCTGGCTCTCGCCGCGTCCACCGGACTCGATGCGGCCGAGCCGGTCGATTTCGGCCGGGATATTCTGCCCATTCTTTCGGACCGCTGTTTCCATTGCCACGGTCCCGACGGGAGCCATCGGAAGGCCGATCTCCGGCTCGATCTCGAGGAGGAGGCCAAGGCGAGCGACGGCGGCTTCGCCGTGATCTTTCCCGGCGATCCGGAAAAGAGCGAACTCTGGGCCCGGATCGTCACCGACGATCCGGACGACCTCATGCCGCCGCCCGATTCCCACCGGAAACCGCTGACCACCGCGGAACGCGATCTTTTCCGCCGCTGGATCGCGCAGGGCGCCGAGTGGGGACGGCACTGGGCCTTCGAGAAACCGGAGCGGCCCGCCCTCCCCGGCGACGATCCCGGCGCCAACCCCGTCGATGCCTTCGTCCGCTCCCGACTCGCCGAGGAGGGGCTCGCCCCCTCGCCGCCCGCACCGCCCCATGTCCAGGCGCGCCGCCTCTCCTTCGCGCTCACCGGGCTCCCGCCCGCCGCGACCCTGGACGACACGCTGTCGACCGACGCCAACTGGAACCAGCTTGTCGACCGTCTCCTCGACTCTCCCCATCATGCCGAGCGGCTCGCGATGTGGTGGCTCGACGCCGCGCGCTACTCGGACACCGACGGCTACCAGGGGGACGCCGAGCGCACCAATTGGCCGTGGCGCGACTGGGTCATCGAATCGTTTCACCAGAACAAGCCCTTCGATCGATTCACGATCGAGCAGTTCGCCGGCGATCTCCTCCCGGACGCGACCCCGGAGCAGGTTCTCGCGACCTGTTTCCACCGCAACCACATGACCAACGGCGAGGGCGGTCGCGACCCGGAGGAATCGCGCATCGACTACGTCATCGACCGGGTCAACACCACCGGGACCGTCTGGCTGGGGCTCACCCTCGGTTGCACCCAGTGCCACGACCACAAGTTCGATCCCGTCTCCCAGGAGGACTACTACAGCCTCTTCGCCTTCTTCAACAGCATCGATGAAACCGGGGCCGCCGGAACCAAGGCCAGACCCTACCTGCCGTATGAGTCTCCCCGCGCCGCGCAGGCGGTGGCGCAAGCCGAGGAGTGGCACACGCGGGCGGAAGCGCTTGCCCAGGAGGCCAAGGCCCGAGCTTCGGAAGCCTTCGGCCCCTGGCTGGAAAAGGCGCGTGCCGGGCTGCAGCCCGACTACCAGGCCTGGCAACCTCTCCAGCCGGCGAGCCTGCGATCCGCCGAGGGCACCCAGTTCCGGCCCGAGGGCGACGGAACCATCCAGACCTCCGGACCCTTTCCGAGACAGGACGACTACCGGATCTCCTACGATCAATTCGGGGGTCTCCCGCGAATCACCGGGTGGAAGCTGGAGGTGTTCCCCCACGAAACCCACACCGACGGCCAGTTTTCTCGGGGCGAGGACGGGAAATTCATCCTGACCAACGTCAAGCTGCTGGTTTCGAGGAAAGGCGAGTCCCAGGTGCGGGAGATCGAGATGCGGGGCGCGGTGGCCGACGCCCAACTGGAGGTCAAAGGGCGAAACTACGGCAAGGTCGCCGACACGCTCGACGATGATCCGCGCAACGGATGGACGACCGATCTCGGCGAGACGCCCCAACCCCGCGTCGCCGTCTTCGAGCTGGCGGAACCCCTCACGCTCCAGCCGGACGAAACCCTGACCTTCGTGCTGCTGCATCGATCGACGCTCGGCGACGCCAACATCGGGCGCTTCCGAATCTCGGCGACCGACCAGCGGGGCGAGGCGGTGCGCGGTCTCGGACCCGCGCCCCTGGAGGAACTCGCCGCCGTCACGGGAGATGTCCCGGGTGATCTCCGGCAACGCCTGCTGGAGCAGTTTCTTCTCGACGACCAGGAATACCAGTCGATCCGGGACAGGGCCGTCGAAGCGCAGCGACAGTTGGGCGAGTTTCGCAAGGGCGCCGGCAAGCTGAATGTCCAGGTCCTGGGAGAACGCGAGGAACCCCGGGAAACCCACATCCTCGAGCGCGGCGTCTGGGACGCGAAAGGCGAAGCGGTCCAGCCGGGCGTCCTCCCCGCCGTCCTCGAACGGCCCGCCGGGGAAACCCGGACCCGGCTCGATCTCGCGGAATGGCTCGTGTCCCCGGACAATCCCCTCACGTCGCGGGTGGTCGTGAATCACCTCTGGCAGATCGTTTTCGGATCGGGACTCGTCCGCACCCCCGAGGACTTCGGTCTCCAGGGCGAGGCGCCCACCCACCCCGATCTGCTCGACTGGCTCGCGGTCGAACTGGTCGAGAGCGACTGGGACATCCGCCATATCCTGCGAATCCTCGTCACCAGCGAGACCTTCCGCCAATCCAGTGACACCTCTCCCGAACTCCGCGAACGCGATCCCGAGAACCGGCTCCTCGCCCGGGCGCCCCGCTTCCGCCTGCCCGCCTGGATGATCCGCGACAACGCGTTGGCCGCTTCCGGCCTGCTCAATCCCACCGTGGGCGGACCGCCGGTCCGGCCCTGGCAGCCGGAGGGAGTCTGGGAAGAGATCTTCATGGGACGATTCACCTACCGTCCCAGCGTCGGCCCGGCCCAGTATCGCCGTACCCTCTACGCCTACTGGCGTCGCTCCAGCGCCCCCACCTTTCTTTTCGACAGCGCCCAGCGCCGAGTCTGCGAGGTGCGCACCCGGCGAACGAACACGCCCCTGCACGCGCTCACGCTCCTGAACGACACCACCCTGCTCGAGGCGTCGCGGGTGCTGGGAGAGAAGGTTTCCGCCGATCCCGAGCGAAAACGAGCCCTCGACTACTACCGCAGCCACCCGGACGAGGCCGTCCTCTTCACGACCGTAGGTCAGCAGGACTCCCCGGAGCCGGAGCGCGCCCCGGAGATCGCCTCCTGTATGACCGCCGCGAGCCTTTTGCTGAACCTCGACGAAGCGATGACCCATGAGTGATCCCCTCTCTCGCCTTTCCCGCCGGACCTTCCTCGGGCAATCCGGCGTCAACCTCGGTGCCATGGCGCTCGGGTCGCTGCTCGCCCGCGAGAGCCGGGCCGCCACGCTGGCGGACGACCTTTCGCATTTCGCACCGAAGGCCAAGCGGGTCATCTTCCTGACCCAGTCGGGCGGGCCCTCGCAGCTCGAGCTTTTCGACCACAAGCCGGGATTGAAGGAA
>JAUIGT010000445.1 GCA_030432615.1 Verrucomicrobiia bacterium | reverse complement strand
CATCCGCTCCATCTCCTCGGGAGTCAGCTGCGTCTTCATCGGCTTGAGATCCGCCGCCTTCTGGAGAGCCTTGACCAATCCCTCCGGCTTCGTCGCCGCGCTGCTCGCTTTCTGCACCCCGACGAGGGCGATCTCCTGCGACAAGGAGCCGGGTTTCTCCTGGTTCAACACCGCAGCCAGGGCCGGAGGTCCCTGCTTGCTCTTGAGAAAGGCGTCGAAGATGCCGTGCGGATCCTTGCCCTCGGGAGCGGTCTCGAGGACGGCGATCGCCAGCTCGGCGCCGGCCTTGGGATTCTGCCGGGTGCGGCCGATCACCGCCAGCGAGCGGAGCTTGTAGGAGGCCCCGGTGTCGTTGGCGATCCTGGCCAGGAACTGGGCCGTCGGCTGCCCCCCGAGACCGATGAGCCCGTCGAGGGCGGCGCGGGCCTTGGCGTCCTGCTTCGCCGCATCGAGAAAAGTCTGCTCCAGCAGCGGCCGGGCGGCGTCCAGTTTCCAGGCCCCCGCAAGGGTAGCGGCGTGGGAGAAAAGCGCCGCATTCTCGGTTTCGAAGAACCGGTTGAGACGCGCGATGTCGCCGGCGGGCTGGAGCTTCCGCAACTTGGCGGCGTCGTTCAGCGCCTGGAGCACGATTCCCTGCTGCGCCTCGGAACGGCCGTCGACCAGGGCCCAGGCAAAGAGCGCGTCCAACTGCTGCGGATTTCCCACCCGGGCGATGTAGTCGGCCACATCGCTCACCTCCGCTTCGCTGGAAAGCTCGCCGTTCTTCAACGCATCGAGGACCAGGGGAATGCCGACCGGCTTGTTGACCGCGCGGAGGGCAAAGAGCAGCTCGCGGGTGCTGTCGAACGGATTGCCCGCCGAAATCTTCGGCAACCAGCGCGCCTCGTGTTCGCGGCAAATGGACCAGACCGCGAAATCGAGGAACTCGTCCGGCTCCTCGATTCCCTCGAGAGCCCCGAGCGCGATCTTCACGGTGTCGGGATCGTCGAGTTGCGCCAGCACGCTGACCGCCCAGAGACGGACACGCGGATGCTCGTCGGCGACCGCCCGCTTCGCGATCTCGAGGTCGGCGTTCTGATAATAAAGCGCCCGCAGCGCACCGGCCCGCACCTGGGGCGATTCCGCCCTGGTCAACTCCTTCGCCCAATCGACCTTGATCGCGTTGACGGCCTGGGAACCCCAGACCGCGCGCAGCCGGGAGAGTTCGTCGTCCTTGGCAAATAGCGTCTCCAGTGCCGGAAGCACATCGGTCGCTCCGTGCGTGCGCAACTCGGCGCTTGCCATCTCCCGGGTCCAACCCTCCGGAGCGTCGAGCATCGCCACCAGTTCGGCCACCTCGGCGCCGGCGACTTCCGGTTTCTGGACAAGGTCGCGCCCCTCGAAGGTGATCCTCCAGATGCGCCCGTGCTCGTGATCGCGACGAGGATCGCGGAAATCGACCTCCCCGTGCTGGATGATCGGGTTGTACCAGTCGGCGATGTAGATGGCTCCGTCCGGTCCCATCTTCACGTCGATGGGGCGAAAGGCGCGATGGCTGGAGCTGACGAGATCCTCGATCTGGGTCGAGGTGTAGGCGGCGGTGCCGTTTTCGCTCAATCGGAATCGATTGATCCGGTTTCCGCGAAAGTCCGGGGCCATGAGGGTGCCCACCCAATCCTCCGGCACGTGACGGCCGGTGGCCTCCTCGACGCCGCAGTGCTTCGGTTGGCCCGGATTCAGTCCCGGCAAGACGCGCGTGGCTCCCGGCGAGGTGCGGAAGACCGCACGGGGAAACACGAAATTGATTCCCTCCCCGCCGGCACCGTCGGTCATGAAACTCTGGCCGTATCGATCGAAGACATGGCCCCACGGATTGATCAGGCCCAGCATAAACGGCTCAAGCCGGCGTGTCTCCGGCCGAAAATGCCACATGCCACCGCCCAGCATCCGGCGCACGCCGTAGGGCGTTTCCACGTGGCTGTGAATGTAGATCGACTGGTTGAACCAGATCATCCCCTCCGGCCCGTAGCGAAGCGTGTGCACGAGGTGGTGGGTGTCCTCGGTGCCGAAGCCCGAGAGCATCACCGTGCGGCGGTCGGCCTTGCCGTCGCCATCGGTGTCTTCCAGGAAGATCAGCTCCGTCGAGTTGACCACATAGACGCCTCCGTCTCCCGGCAATACCGCCGAGGGGATGTGGAGATCGTCGGCGAAGATCGTTGATTGATCGGCGACGCCATCGCCGTCGGTGTCCTCGATGACGAAAAGCCTGTCCTCTTCCTCCTGGCCCGGCTTGATGTGCGGATACATCGAGCTTCCCACCACCCACAACCGCCCGCGGGTGTCCCAATTCATGTGGAGCGGCTTGTTGATCATCGGCTCCGAGGCGAAGAGGTTGATCTTCGCTCCCTCGGGCAGCTTGAACGCCTTCAACTGCGCCTCGACCTCCGTGTCGGGAATGTCGCGCAATCCGTTCTGCGCGAAACCGGTGCCGCCCCCCAGAAGGGCGACCGAAAGAATGACCAGGGTTTTCTTCATACCTACCTGAGAACTGAAATCTGAATTCTGAAAACTCCGCCGCGAACGGGCTCAACGTTTCTTCAACTCCGCAAAAATCGCGGCCCGCATGTCCCCGATCTGCTTTTCCTTTTCCGCGATCAGCGGATCGAACATGGGAATCTCCTTGGCGTTCTGTCCCTGCTCGTGCTTGCGGAACAGGAACAGGTAGGTCTCGTTGGCCGGACGCCAGCGATGGAAGAACAGCCGGTTCTTCTTCACGATGGCGTCGCGCATTTCCTCGACCGCGTCGTCGGTGGTGAGCACCCCTTCCGGGAGCGACAGGCCCAGCCCGTCGATGAGATTTTTCGCAATCACCCGGTAGCCCGCTTCGCCGTAGTGAACGCCATTGTCCGTCAGCGGCGTCTCGGAAACGCTGCCGTCGAAATCATCACCACCCATGGCCGCGAAGAGATCGACGAATCGGTGGCCTCGTTCTTCGGCGAGCGCCTTGACCGCGTCCCGCACCCTGGCGAGCCGCCGATTGTTTTCCGCCTGGTCCGGCAGCGGCGCCCCGAGATTTTCCAGCGGCGGCGGCGACACCAGCACGACTTCCCGGAGACCTTCGCCTCCCCCGCTCTCGACCAGGTCCAGGAGCTTGCCGTATCCCTCCCGGAACAGCGCCAGGCTGGCCTCGTCGCCGGCACCCGATTTCGCCGCCACCGAGGCCTCGTTGGTCCAGCCCTGCGTGGTCGACAGGGCCGCGCCGGTGCCGTAGCAGACGATGGCCACCGCCGGGGAAGCCTCCGACACCGCCTTCTGGAGCCGATCCCGGCCTTCCTGCGGCTCGCCGAAGTAGCTGCGAGCGTCGCCGAACACCGAATCGCCACTCCAGCCGAGGTTGCGAAACTTCAGCCCCGTCACCTCCGGTCCCGCCGCCAGTTCCAGCGCCGTCTCCAGGTGCCCGAACTTCTGGGCCCGCTCGATGACCGTGTTGCCGATGAAAACGACCGTGTCACCGGATTTCAGCGCCAGCGGCTCGGCCACGGCGGGACAGAGGGAAACACAGCAGAACAGGGCGACGATCGTCGCGCCGCGGATCAGGGCAGGCATCGGGTCTGGGGGAGAGTTGAAATGGAAGAGGGAAGAATCAGGGCCAAATAACCCGAGAGCGAGGGACGCGACAAGGCTATTGTTGCGCGCGCTCCAATTCGCGGCTCGACTTTCTCCGCCCTTCCCCCATGGTGTCGTCCCATCTGATTTCGTCTCCGTCCCCCTGCTCGCCATGCAAGTTCTCAAGGTCAAATACGCCATCTGGGCCGCCGACATGGATCGCGCCATCCGCTTCTACTGCGATCTCTTCGGCGGCGAACTCTCCTTCCGCACCGACGTCTGGAGCGAGGTCGTCGTCTGCGGCGCCACCATCGGCATTCATGGCGACGGCGAGGGCAAGCGCACCTGGACCGGTCTCAGTTTCCAGGTCGATGATCTCCACGAAGGCGTCGAAAAGCTCCTCGCCTGCGGCGGCGAACTCGCCCGTCCGCTGGACGACTCCGGCGAGGAGGAACTCCACCTCGCCATGTGCGTCGATCCCGAGGGGAACGAGTTCATGATGACGAAGAAGCGCGAAAGCTGAGTCGAGAGCGAATATCCGCTATTCCGCCAGCACCTTCTCGATCTCCTTCGCGACCTTGTCGGCGAGGAATTCGGAGCCTTCGGGCTGGTAGTGGAGGTCCTGCGGTTTCTGGAGTTCCGCGAAACGCGGCAGGATCCAGGCATGGAGATCGTTGATGGGAATGTCGTTCTCCTTCATCACCTTCGCGGCGATGGCGTTGTATTCGGTCTCGTCGCCGAAGGTCCGCTCGGGTTTCAGGGGCGGATCGGGAATGGGGGTGATCGAGGCCCAGATCAGCTTCGCGCCGGTCGCCTTCAGTTTCGCCACCAGGGCGCGGAGATTCTTCTCGTAGGCGGCGGGCTCGACCTGGCGCTTGCCGTCGTCCATGTGGCGCAGGTCGTGGATGCCCCAGTTGAAATGGATCACGTCCCAGTTTCCCTCGCCCAGCCACTTGTCGATGCTCGCGAGTCCGCGCGTGGTCGGTCCTCCATTGGCGGGAATGCGATGGACGTTGGCCTTGCCCTTCAACCGCTCCCGGACCGGCACGGTGTAGCCCATGGAGATGGAATCGCCGATCAGGAGAACGCGCGGCAGCCCGGGCACGTCCTCCACCTCGACCAGTGAAGGATGCTTCGTCTGGGCCGGCGCGGGCGCGGCCACCGAGCAGGCGAGAAAAGCGAGGGCGATAGAGCAAGCGGATCTGCGGTTCATGCCGGCATTCTGGGGCGGGCCGCGGTTGCGGGCAACGCATTTCCCGCCGGGAAAGACCTGTCGATTTGACAGCTCCCCATCGTCCAATTAATGATTGCGGCACAGCTCAATCTGTCACCTGCCATGTCCGACTCCTCCTCCAGTGCTCCCGAGCCCGACAACAAGCCGCCCGAGGATTTGCCGCCGCCGCCTCCCCCGCCGAAGCCAGTGACGCTGCCGAACCCGGACGGATTCGGAGACATCAACCGTGCCTCCAAGCAGGCGAAGGAAAAGGCCAAGGCGGAGAAGAAGAACAAGAAGAAGCGTCGCCATCCCAAGGATGCCTACGCCAAGATCAAGAACAAGAAGGGAGGCGGCTGCCTGATGGCCTTCCTTTTCCTGGTCGTCGTCCCGGTGGGCGCCGCCTTTCTCTGGATCAACGCCATCAAGACGGACCTGACGGTGAAGCAGGAATACCAATGGATGACGATCAAGGAACCCAGCGTGACCGAGGCTCCGGCGGAAAAAACCGCCTAC
>JAUIGT010000444.1 GCA_030432615.1 Verrucomicrobiia bacterium | reverse complement strand
TCCGGGTTCAAGCAACCGGAATCCGCGGGCGGTGACATTCGAACCCGGGCTGGTGGCGGCGCCGGAAACCAGATCGGAAGCCGGATCCAGCAGCAGATCGATCGCGAACTCGGGAAAGGCGTCGCCCAAAGCGGGAAAGGGGATCGAGAGCGTCTGGGATTCCTCAGACAGGACAGCCAACGCGCCTCGGCTCACGCGGCGCGGTGCATCCGCCATCTGGAGGACCGCGGTGTAGATTGGTAGCGACCTGCGTGGATTGGGGGCGTTGATTCGAAGTTTGAGTTTTCCGACCGGCAGTCCAGCGTCCTCGAGCAGGACTTCGTAGGAGTTCGAAATTGGGTGCGGAGACACTGAGAGTTCCAGGGGTAGCGAGCGGATCACTCTTCCCTCGGACAGCACGAGAACCCGGACGCCGCCGACGCGCTCTGAGCCGAAAGCGGTTCCAAACACCCGAGGAACGGGTGCCGCTTCAAACGTCAAACCGGGAGGAAGTCCGACAACTCGTAGTTGCTCTCCGGGACCGAGTTCGATGGAACTCAAGTCGATCTCGACGGTCGTACCCAGCTTTACGTGGGAACCTGTCTTGGCCCTGCCCGTGAGCCCGACTTCGAACGGCCGATCGTCTGGGGCGTTGCTGAAAATTCGGAGAGTTGCCGTCCGCGGACCGGGCTCTCCCGGCATGGGATCGAAACGGATTCCCAAGTTGGCGGTGTCCCCGAAGTCCAGGGTGACGGGGAGGTCCGTCGCGAGGCTGAAATCCGCCGCGTTCGGCCCCGAAAACTCGACCGAGAAATTGGAAAGTGCTTTGTAGCCGGTATTCCCGACCTCAAGGGTCTGGTCGGCGGTAGCCCCTTGGAGGACGATTTCTTCGAATTCAATCGCCCCGGCGCCGTTGGTCAGCGGATCCCCTCCGTCAGTCTCCACCGAGATTTCCGGCGCAGCCGCGACGATGGTGAGAGCGTGCGATGCATCCGATCCGTTGGCATCAATGCCCATGATGTAGCGTCCGGCCACGGCTCCGTTGTCGGACAGCGGGGCGGGTACGTAGGTTTCGTCTTCTTTGCCCAGGCGTTCGCCTCCCCAGGAAGCAAACGTGCCATCCGTGCAGAGTACTCGGCCGGAGAGAATGCCAGCTCCGATTTTGGACACTTCGTGGTTGAAGAGATAGCTGACTCCGGCGTCACGATTCACCAAGGCTGGAGCCAATTTGCCGTAGGGAGGGGTGTTCGTGAACGTACCGTCGCCCATCTGGCCCCCTTCGTTGTCTCCCCAGGCTACCAGAGTTCCATCGCTGCATAGGGCGAGGGCGTGAGCTGCACCAGCGGAAATCGCGATTGGCGTCTTGCCGAAGAGGGCGCTCACTCCCTCGTCCCGATTGACCAGTGTCGGGGTGGCTCGTGCTATCAATGACACCTGCCTTCCATCGGCACTGTTGATTCCGAGTTGCCCCTCGCAGTTCGCTCCCCAACTGGCGATACTGCCGTCCGTGCAGAGAGCGAAAGAAAAGCCACTCCTCAAGAAGGTGAACTGGTTGCCTCCGCCGACGGCGATCCTGGCGATCGTTTTTCCCGCCAGCACGCCAGTTTGATCCACCGCCACGGGAAGCGGTTGATCGTCGAGATTCCCATTGCCCAATTGGCCGTAGGAATTCCCGCCCCAGGCCACCAAGGTGCCGTCCGAGCACAGGACCAGGTTGTGCAGGGATGCGGCGGCGATGGCAACCACGCTCTTACCCGAAAGTACACCGCTCTGATCCACTTGGATCGGCACATTGCTGGGCACGCCTGTTCCATTGCCGAGTTGGCCGAATTCGTTGCTTCCCCATGCTGCCAGAGTTCCGTCGGAGCAGAGCGCCAAGCAGTGTCGGTTCCCGGTCACGATCGAAACGACTGACTTTCCTGCCAGAACGCCACTGGTTTCGACCGCCACTGGCACGAGGCGCGATTCGAGGGAACCGTCGCCGAGCTGGCCGACGCGGTTCCTTCCCCAGGCCGCCACCGTGCCATCGGAACAGAGAGCGAGGCTGAAAGAGGTACTGTTTTCTACCGCCACCACCGTCTTTCCATGGAGAGCGCTGAGGCCAGCTTCCTGATTCACGAGAAACTGCTTGGGAGAGGGCGGTGGTGGATCGGTAGGTCTCGGGAAGATGGGAGTGCCAATTCGATCCTCGACCTCATTATTTCCGAATTCACCGTCGTAATTGTTCCCGAACGCTCCCACCACGGTGTCGCGCCACCACAGCACCAGGTCGTTGCCGTCACCGCCGTAATACCATGCTACAAACGGATAGGACAGGCCCTCGAACTCGAGATCGATCGGCTCACCGTTGGCGAGGTTGGCAAATTCTCCCTGGATGAATTGCGTGCCAGAGTTTTCAACCACCGTGAGAATGGTTCCCGCTGATGGAGCGTAGTTCAGGCTGAGATCCACCGTCTGACTGGTGAGCGTGAGATTCTCGGTAGACAGGGGAATCGCATGTTCATCGGGATAGGTCGCGGTGAGCAGCTGGGAATGGGAACCGTTCCCGATGATTGCGATCTCGATCGGATCCAGGGAAATTTCATTGGATTCCAGGCGCAACAACGCGGACTTGGCTTCACCGTCGCTGGGGGAGAACCGAACCGTCATGGACGAACTTTCTCCCAATCCCAGGTTCGTGGCTGGAGGAGTGTTTACCTGGAACTCGGTCGCATCCGGGCCGGTGATCGCGAGCTGGATACCGGACAGGCTTCTCGTGCCCGAGTTGCGAATCGAAAGGTTCAGAGTTTTCGCCGTTCCCGAAAAAGTCATGGAACCGTAGTCGATCGTGGATTCTCCGCTGGTCAGGAGATCGCCGTTTTGATCCCGGATTTCCAGGTGGGCGACAAGCGGGATGACCATGAGCCGATGATCTCCCTTGGGGGTGGGTTCCGAGTATTTCGGAAAGGCGTTGTCGAGCAGGTGGACGGGATCCAGCAGCGGGCCCGGCAGAGTTCTCTGGGTAATGTCGCCGGCGCCCAGTGCGCCGGCGAAGCTGGTTCCCCAGGTCGCGACGGATCCATCGGAGCAGATGACCAGGCTGGCGGTGTTTCCGATACTGGGAGCAACGGCGATCTTCCCGGCGAGAATGCCGTTCGCGGCGATCTCAACCGGTGAGTATCGATCAAGCTCGGTGCCATCACCGAGTTTTCCTTGAGCATTGTCTCCCCACGAGACCATCCCGCCGTCCCCGGTGGTGACCAGATTGCATGCGTTGCCGGCGGAAATGGTCGCGATTTCTTTTCCGGCCAAGACACCGCTCGCATCGACGGTCATCGGGACGTAACCAGGGGAGTTGGTGTCTCCGCTTCCCAACTGGCCATGGTGATTCCGCCCCCAGGCGACGAGAAGACCGTTCGTGTCGAGGGCGAGCGCATGATCGTTCCCGGTCACGAGCCTTTTGATTCGTCGGCCGGCAAGGGCACCCCCATCGATCGAGACCGGAACATTCCGGTAATCCCAGGTTCCATCGCCAAGGGTTCCCACGAAGTTGGACCCCCAACCCTTCACCGATCCATCCTCGCACAGCGCCATGGTATGATTGAAACCCGCGTCCACCAGGACGACATGGTGGCCGGCTAGTGCGCCCAAGGTGGGATCGACGAGAACCGGAATGACGCTGTTCTCCGTCGTTCCGATTCCGAGTTGTCCCGAACCGTTCAATCCCCATGCGGCGAGGCTGCCATCGGAAAAGAGGGCGAGGCTGTGGTAACCGCCGGCGGTGACGGCGATTGCCTGTTTGCCGGCGAATTCGCTTCCGAAGTCAACCATGACAGGCACGTCGCGGTCGGAGTTGGTTCCGTCGCCCAATTGTCCGTAATTATTGTCACCGAACGCCAAGACAGTTCCATCCGAGCAGAGGATCAGGCTGTGCGCGTATCCGGTAGCCGCCTGGACGATCGTTTTTCCCGCCAGCAAGCCGTCGTCTTCGACCAGATCAGGGGTCTTCCGGTTCCCGGGGTTTCCGAGGCCGAGTTGACCTTGGTTGTTGCTGCCCCAGACGGCCAGTCCGGACTCCCGCCAGAGGAGGACGAGGTCGTTACCGTCACCCCCATGATACCAGGCGATGAACGAGTAGGTCCTCCCTCCAAACGCCAGATCGACCGGCTGGCCGTTTGTCAGGTTGGAGAAGCTGCCCTGGATCGGTCCGATGCCCGTGTTCTCGATGATCGGGATCCTTGAGCCGGGCAGGGGTTCGAATTCGAGAATCAGATGCACCGTCTTTCCCGAGGCGTCGAACCCCGGCGAAGAGAGCGGGGGAGAGCCCGATACCGGTAGTCGGGCTTCGAGTTGGGTTTCCGATGCCCCGGTCCCTGCCAGTCCGATCTCGAAAAGGGCATCGTTCTTGGCATTGCTGCCGATCCGAAGCGTTGCGGTTTTCGGGCCATCTCCGGTTGGGGAGAATTGGAGTGCGATCATTCGACTGCCGCCGGGAGGAATCGGGACCGCCCACGAGTCGAGGACGCTGAAGGAAGTGGCGTCCGCTCCTTCGATCGAGAATTGGGAAATCTGGAGATCGGATTCTCCGGCATTACGAAGCGTCAGCACTCGTTCCGATCGGGCTCCCGCGAGGGCTGGCGCTCCAAAATCGAGGGGCTGGCCGTCCACCATCGCGGTGCCGCTATCGTCCAGGACTTCGATCCAGGGAAGGGTGCCGCCTCCCTCCAGATCGATGACAAACTCCGGGGTATCGAAGTCGTTCGAGTGAATGGAAAGGGTTGCTGTCCGGGTTCCGTCCCAGTTGGGAGAGAATCGTATCGTTACTTGGGCGCTATCGCCTGGAGCCAGGGTGGAAGGAAGCGGAGCGACGATGGAGAAATCGCCGGGGTGGTTCCCGGTGAAGCCAATGTCGAGATCCGTCAGGTCGACGATTCCTTCATTCCATACCGTGATCGAAAGGTCATCGTGATCCCCCACGGGGATCTGCTGCCCGAAGGCCAGGGAGGAACTCCCGGTGAGAAGATAGTCGTCTCCAGAGTCCTTGACGGCGATGTCCGGGGCTCCGGCATAGATGACAATGGTGTGGTCATTGGACTCGTTGGTTCGCACGATCTCAATCACCCGGACTCCCGCCAGGGCGCTTCTTCCGCGGAGATCATCGATGGCGGAGGGGAACCGGAAGATGTTCGAGTCCTCGGTTCCAGCCTGGCCCAGGACCCCGAACAAGTTGTGCCCCCATGAAGAAACGGACCCATCCGAACAGAGAGCGAAACTGGCCGAGGAACCACTGGAAATCGTGGTGACCGACTTCCCGGCAAGGGAGCTGGGTGGGGTCTGTAGGACAGGAATGGGAAAGCGTATGTTGG
>JAUIGT010000443.1 GCA_030432615.1 Verrucomicrobiia bacterium | reverse complement strand
GAGCTGCCGAATCTATGAACCATCACGCCACCGGGATTTTCGCCGACTGGGAAACGCTGGCCCGTGGGGAAAGCGATCGCCTTTCGGCCTGGCTGTGTGGTCGATCGGAGCGCAGCCGGCGCGGGCTCTGCGCGCTGACGATTTTCTTCGGGGTTGGGCTCTACGGCGCGACGATCGGGCTCTGGCATGGGTCACTGATGGCCCTCTATGTCGGGGTGAAGCTCCCGCTCATCATCTTCGCCACCCTGCTGGTGAACGCCATGATCAACGGCCTGCTCGCGCAGTTGCTGGGAAGCCGGCTCTCGTTCCGCCAGACCACGGAAGCGCTCCTGATGGCCTTTACCGTGTTCGCCCTCATCGTCGGGTCGCTCAGCCCCATCACCGTGTTCCTCGTCTGGAACGCGCCGTCGCCCGACGCGCCGGAAGCCGGTGCCATTCACCGGCAGCTCCTGGTGACCCACACGGTTCTCATCGCCTTCGCCGGGATCGTCTCGGTGAAGCAGTTGCATGGCATCCTCCGTCATTTCTCCGGGGACCGCGCCGCCGCCGGCCGCACGCTGGTGGCCTGGCTGGCCGGAAATCTCTTCGCCGGCGCCCAGATCGGTTTTCTCTTTCGCCCCATCTTCGGGACGCCCGGTCTCGAGATCGCCTTTCTCCGTCCCGACGCCTTCGAGGGCAATTTCTACGAGAGCGTCTGGTGGGCGATCTCCCATCTCTGACTCTCTGAAAAAAAACGAACACCCAAGGATCCGAACCTCATGAATACCGCGACCGCCAATCCCGAACCCGAACCCGCCGACCTGAACCGCGACCTTTTCGAGCCGATGGACGGCGAACCTAGCTTCAGCAACACCTTCGATACCCTGCTCAAGAAGCCGGGCTCGGTGCTCTACACACTCCATCACGGCAAAGGCGATCCCGGGCGTCTGCTCCGCAACCTCGCCCTGGCGACGGTCGGGTGCCTCGCGATCTTCGGCCTGGTGCTCGGCTTCTACTCCGGGGGACACCAGCTCTGGGCCGCTCCGCTGAAGGTGGTGCTCGGGGTGCTGGGGGCGGCCCTGATCACCCTGCCGAGTCTCTACATCTTCAGCTGCCTCAACGGGCTCGACATCACCGCCCGCTCGGTTGCCGGTGTCATGGCGGCGGCGGTCTGCCTGCTGTCGCTGTTGCTGCTCGGGCTGGCGCCGGTGGCGTGGATCTTCGCCCAATCGACCGAGCAGATCGCCTTCTTCGGATTCCTCGTGCTCTGCTTCTGGATCGTGGGCCTGTGGTTCGGGCTCGGGCTCATCTTCCGGGCCGCGCGCCTGCTCGGGGTGAAGCGGCGTTTCCACCTCGCGCTCTGGGCGGCGATCTTCACCGTGGTGACCCTGCAGATGAGCACGACCCTGCGCCCCATCATCGGCGAGTCCGATCGCTTCTTCGCCGACGAGAAGCGCTTCTTTCTCGCGCACTGGTTCGACCACCTCGACGGCGATGGAACGGTGGAGAACAACGGGTGGCAGTGAGGTCGATTACCCTACGCTGCGAGCAGATGGGTGGGAATAGCCCGCGACGGGAGAAAGAAACCGACGATGCCCCGCTCCCTTCCAGGAACCAGGGAACGCATGGCACGGCGGCTTGCGCATTTCCTGTCATGGGTCGGCTGGCTCGGGATGCCCTTCCTGGTGTTGGCTGCCTTTTGGCTGTGGGATACCTTGGGGCGCCTGAGCAACGCTTACTGGGAGGGACGGATCGTGCAGGCCTTGATCACGATCATCACGCTCATCCTCGTCGTCGTCGCCCAGACGTTTCGCGGAATTGGAGTCCGGTTTCGATGGGATGAAATCGGGTGGATCGCGGCGGTCCTGGCGATGAGCAGCGCGCTGGAACTCTCCTGGCAATCCGCATGGATTCTACGACCGGTGGCACTCGTGTTCCTGTTCCTCAATGGCACTGGCCTGATCCTCGATCTGTCGGCTTCCCGGGTCCTCACGACTTCACATCGCGCCGCTCGAAGATCACCCAGCCGACCACGAAGCCGGTGACGCCGAAGCCGACCAGCCACATCCAGGATTCCAACACCCGCGGCCAGGGAATGTCCTGGTAGAGGAGCAGCGCCCAGGACTGCATCTTGGGCGTGATGAACCAGTGCTGGTAGTCCTCGAAGATCGGGAGCGGGATCTTGGAGAGAATCGAGTCGGCCAGGATGTAGGCGATGGTCACGATGGTGGCGGCGGCCGGCTTGATCTTGAGACAGCTCAGCGCGAAGGCGATTCCGGTGATGGGAAGGTAGGCGATCACGAAGGCGGTCACCGCCAGGAAATAGCGGAAGAGGCCCTCGTTCCATTCGAAGATCGAGACCCGGGGCAGCTCCGGCGTCCACACGAACATGCCGCCGCCCCAGCCGCGCTCGGTGAGTCCGACGAGGAAGGCGGTCAGGCCCACGAACCAGAACAGGGCGATCGCGTAGAGTTGGCAGGCCAGGAATTTCACCAGCAGCAGGCGGAAGCGCGACACCGGCCGCACGAGCAACAGGCGCAGGTTCCCGTCCTCGGTCTCCTTGGCCACGATGTCGCCGGTAACCAGGGAGACGAACACCGCGCCCAGCAGCAGCATGGTGAAGGCCACGATCATGAAGGCCAGGGTCAGGGCGGAAAAATAGTGGTCGAAGCCGCCGGCGACGCGCTCGATCCAGCGCTCCATGTTGCGCTCGGACCGGTCGAGGGTCAGCAAGGTATAGATCACCAGTTCCACCGCCACGAAGACCCCGAAACCGATGTAGGTCCGCTTCCGTGCGAACATCCGGAACAGCTCCCAGCCGAGTTGTTTCAGGAAAAGGCTCATGCGGACGGGGATTTCGACTCGGGGCCGCGCTCGCGGCGGATCTGGCTGACTTCGAGGTAGAGGTCCTCGAGGGTCGATTCGAGGCGGACGAACTGCTTCACGCGGACACCCGCCTTCACCAGTTCGGCGAGAAAGGTGGCGGCATCGGCATCGGGTGGCAGCACGAAGAGATCGTCTCCGGGCCCGGGAACGGCGGAATGCGCCGCCGCCAGCGCCCGCGTCTTTTCCCGGTCCGCGTCGGATTCGACCTCGATGCGATGGAGTTGTCCCTCGCCGCCGAGCCCGCGGGTGCCGCCCTCGTAAACCTTGCGCCCGGCCTGGAGAATGGCGACGCGATCGCAGACCTGCTCGACCTCCGCCAGCAGGTGCGAGCTGAGCAAGATCGTCACGCCGGATTGCTCCCGCAACTCGAACAGCTGCTCGCGAAATTCCACGATGCCCTCGGGATCGAGTCCGTCGGTGGGCTCGTCGAGGATGAGCACCTTCGGTTTCGGCAGGAGGGCCTGGGCGAGGGCGAGCCGCTGCCGCATTCCGTGGCTGTAGGTGCCGACGCGGTGGCGGATGCGCCTTGTCAGCCCGACCCACTCGACCACTTCCTCCATCGTTGCCCGATCGACCCCGCCGGAGAAGGCGGTCAGCACCTTCAGGTTCTGCCAGCCGGAGAGGTACTCGTAGAAGGCCGGTGCCTCGAAAATCGCGCCGACTTGAGAGAGGGCAGCCTCGCGTTCGCGCTGCACCGATTTCCCCCCGATGACGATCTCGCCCGCGTCCGGGTAGACCATCCCCAGCATGATCCCCAGCGCGGTGCTCTTCCCGGCCCCGTTGTGCCCGAGCAGCCCGTAGATCTCGCCCTCGTCCACGGCGAAGCTGACATCGTCCAGCGCCGGTGGCGCCTTGCGATCGAAACGTTTCTTCAGTCCGGACGCCGTGAGCATGAATTCGCTGAAAACTGAAAACTGAATCCTGAAAACTTCCCCTCACGGATCGACGATGAACTGCAGCTCGCGTTTCACGTGTCCGTCGACATAGAGCACGTTCACCTCGTCGCCCACGTTCTTGTGAAAGTTCTCCTTGTCGGCGACGATGGGGATGCCGGCGGTGTTCTGCGAGATGCCGAGGAAATCGATGTCGGCGATGTCCTGGCCGTTGAGGGTGCTGTTCCAGAAGTAGCTGGTGCCGGTCTTCTCGTAGATCTTCTCGTGATCGGATGGGCACCAGAAGCAGATCACGTCGTTCACGTAGGGTCTCAGGGTGACCTCGAGCGCGTCGGTCTGCTCGTCGCCGTCGAGATCGGCCAACTCGTTGATGTCCTCCCGCGCGGGCACCATCACCGGCAGTTTCATTCCGTGGTCGGCGAGGTAGGTGTTCAGCGCGATCCCGATCTGGCGGAGGTTCGACACGCAGTGGGTGGAGTGCGCGAGGCCCTTCATCCTCTTGTAGGCGGGAAAACCGATCCCGGCGAGCAGGGCCACGATCATGACCGCCACCAGCACCTCGGTAATGGTGAAGGCGCGGCTTCGGTTTCGGGATCGAGCACGCGCGGTCATCGGTGGCGATGCCCGCCTCCACCGAGATTGAGTTGCATCTGTTCCAGCACCGGGGCGAGGTCGAGCTTGGTATCGGCATCGGCTTCCTGGTAGTAGGCGCGTAGTCCCTCGTTGATGATGCGCTCGGCCATCTCCGGATCGGAATCCTCGAGGCGATCGATGCCCGGGCGGCGATTGCCGTCGTCCCGCATCTGCTTGAGCGTCCGCTCGACGACGCGCTTTCGTTCCTCGCGCTCCATCCCGTTGAAGGCCTGCATCATCTGGTCGAAGGCCTTGCCGATGCGCTTCTCCATGAAGAAACGTTGCTCCTCCTCGTTCATCGCCTGGAAAAATCCGCGCCGGGGATCGAAGCGGCGCTCGTTCTCCTCCTCGTCGCCCTCGCGGGCCAGGCGCCCGATCTCCTCGGCCGGCAACTGGTTGAGCATCTCGGCGACCCTGCCGATCACCTCCCGGCGCGCGTCCGGGTCCTCGATTTCCGCCAGCGGATTCTCCTCCACGTAGGCCGCGATCTTTTCCGGCGTCGGCGTCATCGATCCGAAGAACTGGATCCCGCCCCAGACCGCGGCCCAGAGAACCAGGAGGGAGATGGCGGCCTTGAGGAGGAGGGAGTTTCGGGAGTCGAACATGGGAGCCGGGGTGGGGGGGGGAATCCCGCCGTTTCGATAGACTACGTTTCGCGGTCCTTGGTTACACCAGAAAAACGCGCCCGCCTCGTCCAGGCGTCCTCAGGCGTCGGGATTCCGCGGAGCTCGCCGGAACCGGGCCTTCAACTCGCCGATGGTGGTGACGCGGGTGAGGAGGACGAAGACCAGGTAGATCACCAGGCCGACGCCCGCGACGGCCATGACGGTCGAGATACGCAGGATGCGGCTGTCGGAATAGATCCAAGGTTCCGCGTAGTCGGCGATCCACCACACGGCCACGCCCATGAGGACGCTGGACAGGCACATGCGGAGGGTG
>JAUIGT010000442.1 GCA_030432615.1 Verrucomicrobiia bacterium | reverse complement strand
GGCGAGTTCCGTAGGTTGGTTGCCGGCGGACCGAGGGTAGGCATTTCGGGAAGGGTGAAGAATCCGTAGCCACGGTTTCCGGAGCCATCATCGACCACGACGCCGCGAAACACCGAGCGGCGGCGCCGAGTCGGCTCGTCGGCGAGGGTGGTGTCGGGATCGGACAGGAGAAAGGTGCCCGTCCCGGTGCCGGTCACCCCGGCGATGAAGCGTGTCCCCACGCCGGGCTGAAGCGTGAAACGAACGAGCCCGGGGTTGTCGCCGGCGATGAGGGCGCGCGAGGGATGGCGCGCGGGAAACTCGGCTTCGCCTACGTCGATCCGCGTCGTCGGATCGGGTGCGCCTCCTTCGGAAAAGGTCATCGAAACCCGGTCGAAATCGGGCAGGGTCTCGCCCCGGGCGGGAATCTCGTAGCGCCCGCCCCGCACCTCGAGATCGATCGGATCGAAGCCGTCGGGGTAGCTTCGCGTCCGGCCCGTCTGCGGTGCCTTGCCCCAGCTCAACTCGGAACCCGCGAGCCGGTGGACGTTGCCCGGATCGATCTGCAATCGACCGGCGAGCGATCCCGTTCGCCGATAGAGGAGTTGGAAGATGCCGAGCTTGCCGCTCACGGTGACCGGCGCGGAAAAGCGAATCCGGGTTCCATCGGCCAGGTAGAGGCCGCCCCGGGCGAGGCCCCGCGGGTTCAGGGTAAACCCGCCGATGCCATCCCCCTGGGGAAGGGCGGCATTCCCGACCTCTCCGGCGGGCAGCACGAGCGCCAGGGTGTGGTTGCCGGCCAGGTCACCCGGGTCCGACAGGGCGCCTTCGCCGGTGAAATCGAGATGGTCGCCCTCCACGGTGATGCGCCCCGTGAGGGTGCGGGTCTGTGGATCGATCTCCATTTCCACCGTCACCTCCGGCTGACCGCGCCGCCGGATGGTCACCGTGGTATGCGGGTCGATGCCTTCGGACGTGATCCAGTTTCCCCGCAGCCGCAGCCGCTGTCCGCCCAGTTGGAGGACCCCGCTGAAAGTCGCGAGCTGATTCGTGACCACGCGCATCCAGCCCCCGAGATCGTCGTTGAGATTCGGGTCACGAGGCAGCACCGCTTCGTAGACGCCTTGGGCGGCTTCGGAAAAAGGCTGCACCTCCAGGTCGATCACCACCGGAGCCCCGCTCGATCCCGCCGCGTTGAAGGCCGTGATCCTGACCGGATAGGTTCCCGCTCTGCGCGGGCGGCCGATGATTTCCAGGCTGCCGCGAGGCACGCGGAGCCCGGCGGGCAACCGGCCGACCGCGAATCGCATCGGATCGTGCAAGGCCGAGAGCGGCCCGCTGTAGTCCTGGCCCACGATGGCGACCGGGAGCGAAGCGGTATCGACCACCGGACGCTGAATCACCGTCAACGTCGCCGGATCGCTGGTCACGCTGCCGGCTCCGTTGGAAACGCGGACCGAGTAGACGCCGGAGTCGAGCCCCTGGGCGTTCCGGAAAAGCAACGTCGGTCCGGTGGCGCCGGCGACCGGTTTGCCGGCCCGCAGCCACTGGAAAGCGACGCCGTCCCCCGAGGCGCGGGCGGTGAGGGTGGTGGAGCGTCCCTCGACGATCGCGCGATCCACCGGATGCAGGTCGATGCTCGGCGCCGGGTAGACTTCCACCGCGATGACCCGGCTCTGGGTGTCGCCCTCGCCGTTGGAGATGAACGCCTGGTAATTCCCCGCGTGACTGGCGTCGATCCCCGCGATTTCGAGGACCGGACCGGTCTGGGTGTCGAGGAGATCGCCGTTGTGGAACCACTGGATGGTGGCGCCCGCGCCGAGGAATTCGAGCTCCAGGCGCAGCGTGCCGCCCGGGGCGACCGCGGTGTCCGCCGGATTTCCGGTCATGCGCGGCACGCCGTTGTAGGACCGGGGATCGGGATCGTTTCCGTCGAGGACGCCGTCGAGATCCACGTCGCCCCCGAGACGATCGCCCTGGCCCGGCGGCACGCCCAGGAAAGTCACGGTCTCGGCGCCGGTCAGGCCATTCAACAGGGTTGAACGCGGGACCTGACCCTCTTCACTCCGGTCGGAGCGGTAGTCCTGGGAAGCCGTCCGATAGAGCCAGCGGCGATCCTCACCGCCGAAGGTTCCCCGGACCACCAGGTCGCCGTCGCCCGCCGCCGCGCGGGTCTCGAGGAAGGCGAGTTCGTCGAGAACGGACTGGTCGCCGCGATTGGCCGTCGAAACAGTGATTCCCCGGCCTACCGCGGGAGCGATCCCGGTGTCGTAGCAGAGGAGGAAGGCGGAGACATCCCGCAGTTCCTGCAGAGTGTTGAGATTGTCCAGCACGTAGGGATGCCCGATCGGCATCTCGAATCCGGTCCCGTCGTGGAGCAGGCCGAAACCGCTGGGCGATTCCGCGCCGGGCCGGGGATCGAAGAAGAGCCGCTGGTAGACCGTGCGCAGGTTGGCGGTCTTGACCGGTTGCACGAGCCCGGCTTCCTGCGGGAGATCGATGTTGGCGTCCGAGCCGTTCGGGTAGGCGTGGCAGGTGATGCAGTGGGACTTGTTGTGATCGTTGAACAGGTCGCGTCCGGCCACCGGATTGCCGGGACCGAAACTGGCGGGCAGGCTGCGATCGGGATTGCGGTTCGGGTTGGGATGATTTCGCAGCGTGAAGAGGTAGTCCGTGAGATCGTCCATGTCGTCCTCGTCGATCGGTTCGCCGCCGAGGAGGTTGGGAAAGGTGGGATTGAAATCGGCAATTTCCGCGCGGTCGCCGCGCCAGTGGAAGGGGGCGCCTCCCTGGAGTCCGCGCAGGGTCTGGGTGACCATGGGGCCTTTCATCGGGTGCATGACGCGGGTGCGCGGGGTGGTGTCGTGAACGGAGAGGTTCGCGCCGAGGACGGTCTGCAGTTCTCCGTTCGGATCGCCGAGATCCCAGGCGAGGCCGTCGCGGTCGGCGTCGAGATGACAGAGTCCGCAGGAAACGAGTCCGTTGCCGCTGAGGCGGGCGTCGAACAGGTAGCCGCGTCCGGCTTTGACCGAAGGCGGCAAGGGCTCGTGATCGCTGAGCGGAAGTTCCGCGATCACCGCGGGCGTCGCCGCTGCGGCATCGATCACGCTGAGCGTTCCACTCAGCTTGTTGAGCACGAAAAGGCGGTCGCTGCCCGCGTGGTAGGCGAGTCCGCGCGGCCCGCGCATTTCCTCCGATTCGCCGGTGCCGCCGATGCGGACATCGACCCGCTCGATGATGGAGCCGTCGCCGGTGTCGATGCGGGCGACGCGATCGCTGGCGAAGGCGGCCGTCCAGAGGTGGGCTCCGCCAGGCTCGAAGACCAGGGCGGTGGGTTGGGAAAGCGCGAGCGCCGCGGCGGCGGGATTCGGAAGCAGGTCGAGATCGACGCCGGGATTGAGGTCGTGGACGGTGGCGGCCCCGCTGGCGAGATTGACGCTGGCGAGCCGGCTGAGGGCGAATTTTCCGTTCAACTCCGGCTCGAAGCGGATCAGGTTTTGCGCCTCCGTGTGGCTAGCCCAGAGCCGGGTGCCGTCGGGAGACACGGCGAGTCCGAGGAAATTCGTGCCGATTCCCTCGAAGATGCGCTGGACCGCGTGGGTCGTCGTGTCGATCTCCGCCAGATCGTGGTCGAGGACGTCGTAGCCGATGCGGGGATCGTCGGCGGGCAGGGCGGGATTCACCGGAGCCGGCGGATCGGGAGCGAGGGAGCGCGGCAACACGGTGGTGCCGTTTCCGGAGTGGAGAAATCCCACGAAGACCCGGTCGCCCGTCGGGCTGGCGGCGAGAACGGTTGGGTAGAGGCCATCGAGCGACACGGTGTCCAGCACCGCGCCGGTGGCGATGTCGTGAACCCAGACTTCGTTGAACCGGGCGCAGGAAACGAAGGCTTTTCCCGCGGCAAAGACGACGTCCGCCGGTTCGTCGCCGGTGGGGATCGTGGAAACGACCGAGCCGGTGCCATCGGGATCGAGCACGATGACGGTGAGACTGTCGGACACCTCGTTGACCACCCAGGCCTCGGAGTCGGTGCGGGCGCGCACGCTGACCGGTTCGAGGCCGACGGGAATTTCCGCGGTTTTCACCGGATCGGCCGACGGCGTGCTGACATCGAAGACGCTCAGCGATGCCGCTTCTGAATGAAGGGCGAGGAGGCGATTGCCATCCGGGGTCAGGTCGAGCGGATGCGTCTGGCGCGCCTCGAATCCCGCGTAGGAAGCGGCGTCCTGGGCAATTCCGTTCGCCGGAAAGACGAAAGCAAGCGATAGCAACGCCGCGCAGAGCGGGAGGATTGTTTGAATATGGGTCGGGCGGGACATGACGGAAAAATGGAATTGGGGGGATATGAAAAAGGCGGCGGGAGAGGGGATTCGCCCGTCAGCCGCGACAGAAAGGCCCTGACTGACGGGCGGCCGCGCGAGGCGGCTTCCGGTATTGCTGACCCCGACTGGGTACCGGAAAGGCGTGGGCGGAAGGGATCCCGGCGACCGATGCGGACTGGGCAGGTGGAGGTTGCCAACCGCGGACGCGTCGCGGAAACGCGAGCGCGAGCTTCGACAAGTTCAACGACCCGCCTCAGGCGGCGGATCGAAGCGTCGGTCCGGAAAGCGCCGGGATCAGGCGCGGAGCTCGGGCGGTTGCCCGGTGGGCGCGAAGGCTCTCGACGCGCCCGGAAGATCGGCATGGCCGGCCGGCAGGCGCGAATTCGGGGGAGCGAACAGGCGGAGATTCACCGACTCGCAGATCTCGACCTTCAGCTTGGAGGCGTCGTTGGGCACCGGCGCTTCGGGATCGTCCTTTTCCTGGGTGGCCTTCTTGACCGTCTCGCACAGCGGACAGGGATGGTCGCCGTCGAAAGTCTTGCCGATTCCTTCGCTGACGGAGCCTGCCTCGAGCGAGTAGGTGACCGCCATTCCGATCCAGGCCACTCCCTGGAGCACGGCCCATTGAGCGCCGATGGAAATCATCAGCGCGCAGAGGACAAAAATCCTGGCCGCGGGAATCACGGCGCGGATTTTACCCGCGGATTTTCCTGAATCAAGCATTTCGACCTCCGGAGCCCGATTTGCGTATTGCCCGCTGAACGGATTTCGGTGCTTTCGGCCCCCTTCGAACCAGCGGGCGACGAGTCGGGCGGTATCGACAGGTGAGGGTTTCGTTCCTCCCGAGCTTGGGTGCGGAGGACGGCGGGATCAACCCTGGGATCCCTCCAGGTGAAAAGGGAAGATCCCGAGCGGGTTGGCTCCCCGTCTCACCCGGAGCGAACCCCTTTCCGGATCCGGACATCTCGAGACCGGCCGTTCCCGGGGGTCGGAAACTCCGGGCGGAAAGAACCAGGGCCCTCACCATACCCGCTGCCAGGGAA
>JAUIGT010000005.1 GCA_030432615.1 Verrucomicrobiia bacterium | reverse complement strand
CCGTCGCGCGCGTCCCTGATGAGCGGTCTCCGCCCCTACGAAACCGGCATCTACACCAACGGCGATCCCGCCCAGGGGGTGATGAAAGACACGCTCACCCTGAATCGTCATTTTCTCGCGAACGGCTACCGCACCCTCGGAGGCGGCAAGATCTATCATGGCTACCAGAGCGAAGGACGCGCGGACACCTGGACGGAGTGGGTCGGCCTGTTCCCGACCGAGGGAAAGAAGATCATGAACGTGAACGGCCTCGGAAAGTCGCACTTCGACTGGGGTCCGCTCGATGTGAAGACCGAGGACATGGGTGACACCAAGCTCACCGACTGGGCCATCGACCAGCTCAATCAACCATCCGAGCAACCGCTCTTCCTCGCCGTCGGCTACGTGAAACCCCACCTGCCCTGGTATGTGCCGCGGGAATACTTCGACCGTTTTCCCCTCGACCGGATCGAACTGCCCGCCTTTCGCGACGACGACCTCGACGACCTCCCGCCGGCCGGCGTGAAGATGGCCAAACCCGAAAGCGATCACGCCGCCGTCGTCCAGGGCGACCAGTGGCACAAGGCGGTGCAGGGTTACCTCGCCACCGTGTCCTACCTCGACGACCAGATCGGCCGGCTGCTCGACGGACTCGACCGCAGCCCGCGGGCCGACAAGACCGTCATCGTGCTCTGGAGCGACCACGGCTGGCACCTGGGCGAGAAGCAGCACTGGCGGAAGTTCGCCCTCTGGGAGGAAGCCACCCGCACCGTGCTGACCATCACCGCGCCCGGGGTCACCCCCGCGGATGCCGTCTGCGATTCCCCGGTCGATTACCTGAGCGTCTACCCCACCGTCTGCGACCTCGCCGGACTTCCCGTCCCCGACCACGTCAAGGGTCCCAGCCTGCGGCCCCTGTTGAAGGATCCCAACGCGCCCTGGGAACACGTCGCCCTCTGCACCCACGGACGCGGCAACCATGCCGTCCGCGACGCCCGCTATCGCTACATCCGCTACGCCAACGGCGACGAGGAACTCTACGATCACGAGTCCGACGCCATGGAATACGAGAACCGCGCCACCGATCCCAAGCTGGCCGGAGTCAGGGAACGACTCGCGAAGTGGATTCCCGCCGAAGAGGTGAAACCCGTCCCCGGCGGCACGCCGAGCAATGGAAGCGGGAAGGGAAAGAAGAAGGGGAAGGCAGGCAGAGAGTGATGAGTCAGAAGTGTTGAGTCAGAAGTGAAGCGTGTCGCACGAGGCCTACTATCCTCTCATCACTCATCACTCATCACTCGTACCCCGCAGCGCCTCAAGCACCTGCGGCAACAGCGCGGGGGTCGTCGCCATGGCTTCTCCGGCGTCGATCCGGCCGTCGTTGCCTTCCCAATCGCCGAAGTAGCCGCCGGCCTCGCGGAAGATCGGCGGAAACGGACCACAGTCCCACACCGCCATCACCGGATCGAGCATGACCTCGGCCCGGCCGGTCGCCACGAGCAGGTAGCCATAGGCGTCGCACCAGCCGGCGTTGTAGTAGACGGATTCCTGGAGGCGTTTCCAGGGCTCCGCCTTTCCATTCTTCCCGAAGTAGGCCGTGTCGATGTGACAGCAGACGGACCGGTCGAGCCGGGTCTCGGCCGAAACCCGCGCCGGCTTGCCGTTCCAATCCGCCCCGTGCCCCGAAGCGGCGGAGATCATTTCGTCGAGCCCAGGGAAGTAGGCGACGCCGACCTCGACCCGGCCCTCGATTTCCAGCGCCAGCAGCACCGCGTAGAGCGGCACGCCGTGGACGAAGGACTTGGTCCCGTCGATCGGATCGATGATCCACCGGTGCGTCGCATCGGCTTCCGTCTCTCCGAATTCCTCGCCGACGATGGCGTGGTCGGGATAGCGTTCCCCGATCCGTCGACGAATCAACTGCTCCGCCTCCCGATCCGCGATCGTCACCGGGGTGTCGTCCGCCTTGAAATCCGCCGCCGCCGCTTCGGTCTGGAAATAGCGCAACGTCAGGGCGCCCGCCTCGCGGGCCGTCGCGCGGGCGAATTCGAGATAGGAAATCAGGTCCTCGGGCATGGGGCTCCAATCTTCGCGACGCCGGGACGGGAGCAACCAAAACCTTTTTCCCATTGGCATTTCCGCCGAATCTCCCCAAGGTGACCGCCATGAACGATTCCGATACCCGCACCTGTCGCTGGGGCATTCTCGGCGCCGCCACCATCGCGATGAAGAACTGGCAGGCCATTCTCCGCAGCGGAAACGGCGTGGTCAGGGCCGTCGCCAGCCGCGATGCCGAACGCGCCCGGGCCTGGATCGATGCCAACCAGGCGCAGCATCCCTTTCCCGAGGTTCCCGAGGCGGTCGCCGGATACGAGGCCCTGCTCGCCCGGGACGACGTCGATGCCGTCTACCTTCCCCTGCCGACCGGGGTGAGGAAACAGTGGGTCCTGGCCGCCGCCCGGGCCGGCAAGCACGTGCTCTGCGAAAAGCCCTGCGGCGGCAGTGCCGCCGATGTCGAGGAAATGGTCGCCGCCTGTCGCGAGGCCGGCGTGCAGTTCATGGACGGCGTCATGTTCATGCACAGCGACCGCCTCCCCGCCCTGCGCCAGGTGCTCGACGACCGGGAGACCGTCGGCACCGTCAAGCGCATCGCCAGCCAGTTCAGTTTCCTCGCCCCCGAGGATTTCCTGGCCGGTGGCAACATCCGCGTGAACACCTCCCTCGAGCCGCTCGGCAGCCTCGGCGATCTCGGCTGGTACACCATCCGGTTCAGCCAGTGGGTGATGAACTGGGAGATGCCCGCCACCGTCACCGGACGAATCATCAACGAGACCGCCGACGGCGTGCCCATCGAGTTCTCGGGCGAACTCATCTACGGCAGCGGCCCCACCGCGAGTTTCTACTGCAGTTTCCTCACCGAGCACCAGCAATGGGCCAACGTGAGCGGCACCAAGGGCAACGTGGACCTGCGCGACTTCGTCCTTCCCTACTACGACAACGAGCTGTCCTTCACCGCCTCCAACGCCCATTTCGAGGTCGATCGCTGCGATTTCCGCATGGAACGCCACGATACCCGGCACGCGGTCGCCGAGTATTCCAACAGCCATCCCAGCGCCCAGGAAACCAAGCTGTTTCGAAATTTCGCGGACCTCGCGCTCGCCGGGAAACCCGACGATCACTGGCCACAGATCGCGCTCCAGACGCAGCAGATCATGGATGCCTGCCTCGCATCGGGCCGCCAAGGGGGAAAACCACAAGCGCTCGGTTGAGCCAATCCACTCGGTCCGCTTTTCAGGAAATTCATAGGTTTTTCAAAATCCAAGAACGAGATTTTTCCGGTTTTCCCTCGCGAGCCGGGCGCGGTTTTTTCACAGTGGAAACCGTGAAACCCTCCCCGTTCTCCTCGCCCGCTCATTCCCTTCTCGGCCTCACGCTGGCCGGACTCCTCGCACTCACCTCGCCACTCACCGCCGCCGACAAGGCGTCCCGGAAACAACCTAACGATCCCCGTAAGCTGCGCCACCAGCTCGCCGAAACCCGGAAGGAACTGGAGCACACCCGCGACAGCCTCCACGAGGCGCACAAGGAACTCGCCCACAAGGCGGAAACCCTTTCCACCCTCCAGGGAGAAGTCGATAGTCTTCGGAAACAACTCGCCGCCGCCGAGGCCGACCTCCGCAAACTGAACGGCACCGCCGGCCAACTGGCCGCCGAAAAGAAGAAGACCGCCACGCTCCAGGAAACCCTGAAGGAGTTGCAGAAAAAAGCGGCCGACTCCCTCGCGAAGGCGGAAGCCGAAGCCAATCGTCAGGCCGTCGCCGCCGCCGAAGCGATGAAGCAGCAGGCCGCCGAGATCGACGCCCTGCGCAAGGAACTGGTCAAGGTGCAGACCGACGCCACCGCCGCCCTGGCGCTGGCGGAAACCGAGGCCCGCAAGCTGGCGGCGGAATCCCGTGAAGTCATCGCGAAGAAAAGCGCCGAAGTCGCCGGACTCGCGAACGAACTGGAAAAGGTGAAGAAGCAGGCGGCCGAAGCCCTGACCCGGGCCGAGGAAGACGCCCGCCGGGAGGCGGCCGAAGCGCGGAAAGTGATCGCCGCCAAGACCGCCGAAGTCGAGGCGGTGCGCCAGAAACTCAAGCAGGTCGAGACCGCCGCCGCCGCGGCCCTGGTTCGTTCGGAAACCGAAGCCAGGAAGCAGCGTGAGCAGAGCGGGGAAGCGGCCAGGAAAGCCGCCGCCGAAGTAGCCGCCTTGAAGAAGGAACTCGAGGAGGCCGAGCAGCAGGCCGCGGCGGCGCTCGCCAAGGCCGAAGCCGAGGCCCGCGAGTTCGCCGCCAAGTCGGCCGCCGAGATCCGCCGCAAGACTCTCGAGGTCGCCGCGCTGCAGAACGTGCTCCAGCGGATCCAGGGCCAGGCCGACCAGGCGCTGGATGCCTCGCGGAAGAACATGGGAACCAAGGCCAAGCCCGCACCGAAGAAACCGCAGGCGCCGAAAGTGGCTCCCCTGCTCTACGGGCTGCGCGATGCCGCTCCGCCGGAAGATTGGAAACGCGTGGACCGGGAACTGAAGGCCGCCTTGAAGCGCTTCCCCAAGGCCACCATCCTGCTCTCCGGTCACGCCAACGACACGCCCTACGACGAGACCAATCACGACATCAGCGAAAACCGCGCCCGCTTTCTCTGCGACTACCTCGCCCTGGCCGGCATCCCGCGCGATCGCCTCGAAGTGCGCGCCTTCGGTGCCAGCCGTCCGGTGAAGAACGATCCCGACGCCTGCCGACGGGTGGAGATCGAGATTCGTCCCTGACAGATTCCGGTTGGTCATTCAACAGGGTCAGGTCGCGAACCCTACCCTGTTGCCTCGATCAGCGAGGTCGCGATTCGCCTTTCTCATACCATTTCCGAGAAAAAACCTGACGATTTTCGGAGGCGGTTTTTTCCGGGGCAAGGCGCGAGGAGGGCGCGATGCGGGCATCGCAACCGACGAGCAACGAAGCAACCGGGGAGAACCGACCCGAATCTCCGAGAAACGCCGAAGGCTGAATCCCCTTTTTTGTCTTCCCTGAATCGTCAGGTGATTTCTTGGATTTGGTATCACTCGTCATCCCAAGGAACTGGGCTGGCCGACGGCGCTCGCGCTCATGGGGACGGCGCAAGCGACCGAGCTCGGCATGGGCAACGGGGTAATTCTTCTTCGCAATCGGGAGATCCCTCGGCTCCTCCCTCGCTCGGGATGACAAGGAGGAAACGGGTTCTGGTCGCCGGGAGCACCCACCCTCTTCCTCATCCCAGCCAACCCCCTCTTCCTCATCCCAGCCAACCCCCTCTTGTCATCCCAGCCATTCTCCCTCTTGTCATCCCGAGCGAAGCCGAGGGATCTCCCGCCAGCCAGGAAAAGGCGCCTCCATCCTCGACACTCGACCAGAATCCCGCCACGCCCGTACCAGCGCGAGCGCCGAGCGACGCTTTGTCCACCGGCGAAACCCTGCGATTCACCAATCGCGAAGCGTCTTCCGGCGCGGCAAGCGCACGCTCTTCAGTTCAGCCCCCAGGCGCCGCGGTCGGCATCCCGGGCGGCGCGCTCGAGCTTTTCCAGGTGCGCCTTGTACTGCCGGTAACTCGCGCCGTCGGGGGAGGGCTCGCCCTTGGTGTGAATGCGACCGAGGCCCCGCTCGATCAGTCGTTCACTCAGGTATTCCCCGTCCGTATCGGGCAATTCGACCCAACCGTAGAATCGCTCCCCGTCGTAGACCCGCTCCCACTTCGTGTAGACGGTGAAGGTTTTTCCCTCCAGCAGGCGCGCGGTGTAGAGCTTGGCCGCCTTGCCGAGTTCGACGGTCTGGTCGATCGACAGTCCCCCGAAATCCCGGGCCTGCTCGGCCACTCGCTGTCGCTGATTTTCGTAGCGATCGCTGAGGTATTTCTCGGCGGTGTCGACGTAGTAGAGCCGCAGTTCGAACTCGCGCTCCCCATGCCGAACCCAGAAGCTGTCGCCATCGTTGTTGCGATGATCGACAACCCAGCAGCCATCGAGTCGATCGTAGCCGTTGAGAGCCCCGGCCGTTTTCGTCTCCGGTTCCGCTTCCTGCCGGGAGTCCGAGGTCTCGACCTTCGGCTGATCCACTTTCCCACCCGTCTCCAATTCGGGTGCGTCCGACTCCTCGGCAGCCACGACCGGGGGCACCTGGGCCTGCTCGAAGACCTCGGCGCCGCCGAGGTATTTCTCCTGGTACCAGTAGGCCGCCCCGATGAGGGCGAGAATACCGACGGTGCGCCAGAGTCGGGCTGGTTTTGCGGAGGAGGAGGAACGAGACATGACGCCCTAGATTGCGGCGGTTCCGGATTCACTCAAGAAAAAGATGGAGCCGACTCCGCAAGCCCTCCCGTCGTCACACGTCGAAGCGGTTCGCCTCCACCGGCAGCCTGTGCCAGAATGAGGGCGAAACGAGCCGAACCGAATTGACGGAGCCAGAACCATGCACACCGATTGGGAACAACACTATCGCGACGAACACACCCCCTGGGACAAGGGCGAACCGGCGCCGCCCCTGGTCGATTGGTTGGACACGCACCCCAGCGCCATGCGCGGCCGCGTTCTCGTGCCCGGTTGCGGTCTCGGCCACGATGTCCGCGCCATTGCCGGAAGCGATGCCAGGGCGGAAGTCGTCGGACTCGATCTCTCTCCCACCGCCGTGAAACTGGCGAGAGAGATTTCCCCGGTGAACGGGGAACGCTATCGCGAGGGTGACCTGTTCGACCTGCCGGAAGGGATGCTGGCCGCCTTCGATTGGTTGTTCGAGCACACCTGTTTCTGCGCCATTGCGCCCGATCGCCGGGACGACTATGTGAAGGCCACCTGGGTGGCCCTGCGCCCCGGCGGCGAACTGCTCGGGATCTTCTATCTCGATCCCTACGACGACGAGCATCAACCCGGCGGAGGTCCGCCTCACGGCTGCACGCTTGATGAACTGAAGGAGCGCTTCGAGGAGAGCGGCCGATTCCGGATCGTCTCCACCGCGGTGCCCGAACGCGCCTACCAAGGACGCGAACAGCGGGAATGCCTGGTGCGGATGAAGCGGCTGGAAGGGTGACTAGAGTGGGAACGGATTTCCGGTTTTCAAGAAACCGAGTTGCCACCATAGTCGCATCCGCAGAATCCGAAGAACTCCCTCTCCTCCTTCTCCATGAAAGCGCTCACCCTCACCGCCTATCACCAGTTCGATTTCGGCGACGCCCCGGAACCCGAGGTCGGTCCCGAGGATGTCCTCGTCGGCGTCCGGGCCTGCGGAATCTGCGGCTCGGACATTCACGGCATGGACGGATCCTCGGGCCGCCGCCAGCCGCCCATCATCATGGGGCACGAGGCCGCCGGGGAAATCATGAAGGTGGGCTCGGCGGTGTCGAACTGGAAGGAAGGCGACCGCGTCACCTTCGATTCCACGGTTTACTGCGGCAAGTGCGATGCCTGCCGCAGCGGACAGGTGAATCTCTGCCCGGACCGCAACGTCCTCGGGGTGTCCTGTGACGACTACCGCCGCCACGGCGCCTTCGCCGAATACGTCGCCGTGCCGCAGCACATTCTCTACCGCGTGCCCGACGAGGTGCCCTTCGAACAGGCGGCCTTCGCCGAGCCGATCTCCATCGCCCTGCACGGGGTCAACCGCGTGCCGCTCAAGCCCGGCGACTCCGCCGTGGTCGTCGGCGCCGGACTGATCGGCCTGCTGGTGGTCCAGGCCCTCAAGGCCAAGGGAGCCGGCACCGTGATCGCCGTCGATATCGACGAGAAACGGCTCGCGTTGGCCAGGGAACTGGGTGCCGATCACGCGCTGGTCTCGGACGATTCCGTCCCCGCCCGGGTGCGCGAACTGGTCGGCAACGAGGACGGGGCCGATGTCGCCATGGAAGTGGTCGGATTCGGCCCCACCATCAAGCTGGCGATCGAGAGCGTCCGCAAGGGCGGCAGCATCGGCTGTGTCGGCAACCTCAAGGCCGAGGTCCCTTTCCCCCTCCAGGCCGTCGTCACCCGCGAACTGAGCGTCTACGGCAGTTGCGCCTCCGCCGGCGAGTATGCCGACGCGGTCGAAGCCGTCGCCAACGGATCCATCAAGGTCGAGCCTCTCATCAGTGCCGTGGCCGATCTAGCCGAAGGCGGCGATTGGTTCCAGCGACTCTACAAAAACGAGGAAGGTCTCCTGAAGGTGATCCTGAAGCCGTCCTGAGGCCTTCTCCCGAAGGATCTCCCAACTGGCACGGCACCTGCGCGAATCCTCCGCCGACATGTCCCTCGAATCCGGCAACCTCCACTGGGGTATCCTCGGCACCGGGATGATCGCGACCAAGTTCGCGACCGACCTGCCGCAGTCCCGCACCGGCATCCTCGAAGCCACCGCATCGCGTTCGCGGGCCTCGGCCGATGCGTTCGCCCACAAGTTCGGCGGACGCGGCCTCGCGGGATACGAGACCCTCATCGAGGACCCGGCCATCGACGCCATCTACCTCTCGCTGCCCAACGGGCTTCATCACGACTGGGCCATCCGCGCCCTCGAAGCCGGCAAGCATGTGCTTTGCGAGAAACCGATCGCCCGCAACGCCCGCGAGGCCGAGGCCATGTTCGCCGCCGCCGAGAAAAACGGTCGTCTCCTGGTCGAGGCGTTCATGTATCGGGCCCATCCGCTGATCCGCCGGCTCGTCCGGCTGGTGCGCACCGGGGGCATCGGCGACCTCCGACTGATGCGATCGAATTTCACCTTCGCCCGCGCCGCCAGTCCCGACGACGCCCGCTACGATCCCGAGCAGGGCGGCGGTTCGCTCATGGATGTCGGCTGCTACTGCGTCAATCTCGCCCGCGCCCTGGCGCAAGCGGAACCGGTCTCGGTTCAGGCCACCGCCCACAAACATCCGCTGGGTGTCGATGACATCGCCGCCGGCACGCTGACCTTTCCCGGAGGATTCCTGGTCACTTTCACCTGCGGCATGACGGTGGCCTCCGATCCCGGCACCTACATTGCCGGAACCGAGGGACAGATCGCCATCGACGCCTTCTGGTTCGCCCGCGACGGGTTCGCCCTGAAGCGGACCGACGGCACCATCGAGAAATACGAGAATCCCGATGCCGAGCCGATCTACGCGATGGAGGCCGACGCCTTCGCCGCCGCAGTGCGAGGAGAAGAGCCGCCCTGGATCACCAAGGAGGACACCCTCGGTAACATGCGTGTCCTCGACGCCCTGCGGGAATCCGCCGGCATCCCGATGCCGGGCTGACACACGGAGATTTCCCGGTTGCGCCGGCCGGTTCGCGGGACGTCTTTTTTGCATGAAGGCCCCCGCCCTATTCTCGCTCGCGATCATCTCCCTGTTCCCGATCCCGGCCTCCGCCGACGAATCCGGAAAAGGCGATTCCAAGGCGAAAGAGGTGAACATCTCGGTCACCGTCCAGTCGTTGATCCCGAATTACGACTCCGCTCTCAAGTCGCCGGTTCCCCGGCTGCTCGAGTTGATCTACATCATCGATCAGAACCTGATCGACTACACCGGCAATTACGTTTATCCCGAGGTCGTCAAGGCCTACGGCCTCGAAGGGGTGAAGGAATACCTCCGCGCCTGGTATGTGGAACTCTACGAGCACCGAGGTCTCGAGAAGGTGGTCGTCGAGCGAATCAGCTTCGTCGCCAACCGCGCCACCATCGGCTACACCATCGTGATGAAGGATGGCGAGACCAACTCGGAAACCACCGAATTCATCCTGGACGACGAGGGCGTATGGTTCCTGAACGATCGGGATCTCTGACCGCTTGGTTCGCGAGATTGCGAGTGAAGGGCTCTTCCAGAGGTCGAAGACTGTCGCTTGCGGTCCGGTACTGAATGGGAGGAGCTGACTTTTCTTGTCATTCCAAGCGAGGAACGAGCCGAGGAATCTCCCGACCACCGGGCAACCCCTGCCCGAATCCCGACACCTGACCAGAACCATTGCCTCGCCCGCAAAGGCGCGAGCGCCAGGAGAACTCGCCGCCCCGAACGTGCCCCCACACGAACCCGGGTCCCCAAGCCGATCGTGCCCGATCCCTCGTTGGCTCAGTCGCCCGACTTCGCGTCTCCCTCTTTCTTTCCGTTCGCCTGCTCTGGCTCCAGTTGCTTCTTCACCGTCTCCAGGGTTTCCCGGAGCGACCCCAGTTCCTTCTGCAAGTCGAGCATCTCCTTCCGCAGATCCTTCACCTCGTCGGCCTGGCCCTTCTCGGCGCTCAGTTTCCGGATCGCAGCCTCGGCCGCCTTTCGTTCGGGGTCTTCCTCTTCGCCCGTCTCCGTAAAGGTCCGCAATGCGCCAAGCGACCGCGGATCCTCCAAGGTCCCGAGCGCGGCGATCGCATCTCTGCGCAGGCCCGACTTCGGATGATCGAGGAAATCGGCGACGAACAGCCGCACCTCTTCCCTCGCTCCATCGTCGAGATCGCGGGCCAGGTAGGCGAGGGCATCTAGTCCCCTCCCGAAATCGCGCGTGGTGAAGTCTTCCTCGTTTTCCCGCAGGTGAGCCAACATCGCCGGCACGGCTCCGGGATCGGCCTGCTCCCGCAGCGCGGCGATGGCGGAGACGGCGATGCGATGCCGATAGCTCTCACGATCCAGCGCCGCCACCAGCATCGGGCGCACCGCTTCCTGCGGGTACTTCCCCGATTCGCCCAGCGCGTTGGCCACGATCTCGGGATTCTTCTCGGTTTGCGCCACCTCCTGCAGGGCCGCGAGCGCGTCACCGGTGTAGAATTTCCCGATCGCGCTCACCACCTCCTGCCGCACCCGTGCGTCTTCCTGCTCGAGAGAACCCGCCAGGGCGGCGAGGGCTTCCGGCGTGCGTGTTTTCGCCAGGGCCTTGGCCGCCTCGATCCTGACTCCGTGGAAGGCATCGTTTCGCAACACCTTCGTCAATGACTCGATGCTTTTCGCGTCCTTGCGTCCACCGAGCGCCTTGGCCGCCAGGAGGCGACCTAGCATGTCGTCGCCGTTCTCCAGTTGGGCGAAGAGGAGCGGGTTCGGAGGCTGAAAATCGATCTTCGCCAGCACGGTCAGCTCCGGATCGAGTCTCACGATCTTCGGCTTGGACGGCAACTGGAAGAAAAAGTCCTCGCTCGTCTCGTGCACCCGCACGGTGAAGTCATGGCTTTCGTCTTTCTCGTCGATGAACCGCACCGGCAACGGGAAATCAAAGAGCAACACCCGCTCGCTCAATTTCTGGGTTTGGGAAATCGAGAGCTTCGCCTGGCCCCGTCCCTGGTCCCAGGCATACGCGACTTTCAGTTCCGGCTCGCCGCCGTGATAAACCCATTGGTCGAAAAACTCGTCCCAGGATCGCCCGCTCAACTCCTCGAACACCGCCGCGAGGTCGTGGGTGACCACGTTGCGGTTGCGGTTGCGCTCCACGTAGGTCTTCACGCATTGACGAAACAGCTCGGGCCCCAGCTGGCTGCGCAGCATGTGCAGCACCCAGGAACCCTTCGGGTAGGCCCGGTAATCGAACTGCTGGAAGGGATCGCCGTACTCCCGCCAGACGATGGGCTTGGTGTCGGCGTTCCCGAGGATGCCCTCGGCGTCGCGGAAGAGCCGGTAACGCATTTCCTCGGACCCGAACTTGTGCTCGTCGTAGAGATGGGTGTAATAGGTCGCGAATCCCTCGTTGAGCCAGAGGTGCGACCAGTCCTTGCAGGTGAGAAGATCGCCGAACCACTGGTGGGTGGCCTCGTGGGCGTCGAGACGGTGCGAGGTGCGCAGTTCCTCGGAATCCTCCGAGAAGAGCGTCCCCGTGGTCAGCGTGGTCACGCTGGTATTCTCCATCCCGCCGGCGACGAAATCGGTGACGCAGACGTTGTAGTACTTCGCCCACGGAAACGCCACCCCGATCTCGCCCTCGAGAAAGGCGAGGATGTCGGCGGTGTCGCGGAAGGAATTGGCCGCCACCGAGAATTCGGACGGCGGCGTGTAGAAGGCCAGCGGGAGGTCGCCGTGCTTCGACTCGAGTTTCTCGAAGTGACCGCCCACGACCGAGATGAGGTAGTTCACGTGTTCCTCCTCCTGCTTCCAATGAAAGAGGTTTCGGTCACCGGCCTGACTCTCTTCGACGAGGCGTCCGTTGGAGAGCACCGTCATCCCTTTCGGCACCCGGCAGAGCACTTCACTGGTGAAGCGTTCGTTCGGATAGTCGTAGCCGGGAAACCAGTGCCGGTGTTTCTCGGGTTCGCCCTGGGTCCAGAAATGATCGTCCCCCGCCGGATAGCCCATCGCCTCGGTGCGAAAATACCACCCCTCCTCCCGGGGCTCGGCCTCGTAGCGAACGCGCACCCAACTCGCTTCACCAGGGTCGATGGCCTCGGAGAAGGTGACGACGATGGCGTCTCTGGTCACCTGCCAGTCCTCGATGGCGGCGGAGGCTTCCACGCTGTCGACCCGCAGATCGACCGCATCGAGCCGAAGCTCGGGCAGGGGTTTCGCGATGGGCGCGAAATTCAAGGTGGCGACACCGGCGAGGCTGCGCTTCTCGAAGTCGGGATCGAGTTCCAGTCGCACGTGACTGACATCGATCTCGCGATCCCGGGCATACTTGCGGCCATTGCCGGCGTGATCGGCATCGGGATCGAGGGGCATGCCGTCGGCAAGGTGCCGCTTGCAGGCGCAGACTTCCCAGGCGTGGTGCAGGTGGAGTTCCGCCCCCACCGGCAACAGGCCGCCGAGGAAAAGCGTCGAGCTGACGAGCAGCCCGGCGAGAGTCGTTCGTGTTCGCATGGCCGGAACCGTAGCGGAAGCGGGTGGACTTCCGCAAGCCGGCTGACGCGGAAAACGCGGTCGCGGTTCAGAGTTTCGCCGCGGCCTCGCGCAGAATGCGCTCGGTCGTTTCCCAGTCGATGCAGGGATCGGTGATGGACTGCCCCGTGGTCAGCTTGCCGCGGTCGGAATCGATCTTCTGGTTTCCGGCCACGAGATTGCTCTCGAGCATGGCACCGATGATCGCCTTCTCGCCGGCGACCCGCTGGTCCACGATCGATTCGAAGACGCCGGGCATCTTTTCGTAGTCCTTGTCGCAGTTGGCGTGGCTGGCATCGATCATGATCGCCGGCCGCATGCCGGCCTTTTCGAGCAGGCCCCGGGCCTCGGCCACGCTTGCGGCGTCGAAGTTCGGTCCCTGGTCGCCTCCGCGCAGCACCATGTGGGCGCTGGGATTTCCGGTGGTGCTGACAAGTGAAGCCACGCCCTCGGCGCTGATCCCGAAAAAGGTCTGGGAATGGCTCGCCGCCTTGAGGGCGTTGATAACCGGGGCGAGCGCGCCATTGGTGGCGTTCTTCAAGCCGACCGGCATGGAAAGGCCCGAAGCCATCTGGCGATGCGTCTGCGACTCGACCGTGCGCGCGCCGATCGCAGCCCAACAGATGCGATCGGCGATGTATTGGGGCGTGATGGGATCGAGAAATTCGGTCGCCGTGGGTACGCCCAGGTCGAGGACTTCGCCGAGCAGCCGGCGAGCCAGCCGCAGCCCCTTGGCGAGGTTGTCGGAGCCATCGAGATCGGGATCCATGATGAGCCCCTTCCAGCCGACCGAGGTCCGCGGTTTCTCGAAATAGACCCGCATCACGATCTCGAGCCTGTCATCGAGTTCCTCGCGCAGTTTCGCCAGCCGACGGGCGTATTCGAGTCCGGCCTCGGTATCGTGGATCGAGCAGGGACCGACCACGACGAGAAAGCGATCGCTTTCGCCGCGCAGGATCGCATCGATGCGCTGGCGGGTTTCCAGGACGAGGTTGGCCTGCGACTCGGTGCGCGGCATCTCGTGCATCAGCAGCGCCGGAGCGGGCAAGGGAACATTGAAGCGGACGTGCAGGTCCGTGACTTGAGGGCCGTTCATGACCGGCAACCGATGGGGGCAAAGGCGTGCGGTGTCGAACGGTTTTTGCCCGAAAAACCGACTACCAGCGCCAGGCCGTGACTTCCTCACCGGCAGCCAGTGACTCACCCGCATCGAGCCGCAGGAGGGCGTCGGCGCGACTGAGCCCGAAGAGGGCGTGCGACTGTTGGAGCCCGGTGGGTCTCAGTTCACCCGTCGCCGCATCGATCCGCATGCGCAGGTAGTGCGGTCGGTCTCCCGGATTTTCCAGCGCTTGCGCGAGGCGAGCCTTCCACGGATGCAGGGCCAGTTGATCAACCTGCCCGTCTCCGGAAATCCGGCCCGCCCAGAGAGCCATGGCCGGAGCGGCGAAGATATGAAAGGTGACGAAGGCCGACACGGGATTGCCCGGCAGGCCGAAGACGAAAACCGGCGGACGCGCCTCCCGATCGCGGTGTCCGAAAACGAAGGGTTTGCCCGGTTTCACCCGGACCCGCCAGAAGTCGGCCGTGACTCCCAGTTCCGCCAGCGTCTCCTTCACGAAATCCCTCTCCCCCACGGAAACGCCTCCCGCCACGAGAACGAAGTCCGAGTCGGCGAGCGCTTCTTCCAGGGTGTTTCGAAGCGCTTCCGGTTCGTCCGGGGCATGCCAGCGTCGGGGCACGGCATCGAGTTCCCGGACCAGGGCCTCGAGCATGGGCCCATTCGAATTGTAGAGGCAACCCGAGGGCAGGACATCGGACGGGACCGAACCCGCCTCGACCACCTCGTCCCCGGTGGACACGATCCCGACCTTCGGTCGAAGCCGCACCGCGATCTCATCGATTCCCTGCGAAGCCAGCAGGCCGATCAACGCCGGGGTCAACCGGGTTCCCGCGTCGGCAATTTTCTGCCCGGCACAGACGTCGCCGCCGCGTGGTCGAATGTTCTCACCGAAGGTCACCCCTTCGATGATCTCGATCCGGTCCGATCCCGCTACGCGACGAACATCCTCCTGCATCACCACCGCGTCCGCGCCCGTAGGAATCGGTGCGCCGGTGAAAATGCGAATGGCGCGGCCGGATTCGAGAGAAAGCCCTCGATCCTCCCCGGCCGGCTGCTCACCGGAAACGAGCAACCTCGCTCCGTCGCCCGCCTCGGCGGCCCGAACGGCGTAGCCATCCATGGAGGAGTTGTCGAAACCGGGCAGATCGACCATCCCGAAGACGTCGCTCGCCAGCACCCTACCGAGGGCATGGGAAAGCGCCACCTTCTCGGTTCCTTCCGACCCGGCCTTCACCGCAGCCAGGATCCGTCGTCGTGCTTCCGGTTCCTCGATCATGAGCGGAGAAAAGGTGAGGATATTCGCGACGGCGTTTCCGTCACTCCAGGACTTCCGGTTGATCCGGATCGGAGGCATCGAGTCGAAAGCTCCCCTTCTGATCCAGGTAGCCGAACATCACGACCCGGTCGTTGGCCTGGGGATTCCCCTCCACGATATCGGCGGCGAGAAAGGCTCCCTTTCGTTCCGGGCTAAGACGCAACTTGCCGGTGGGACGACCTCCTTCGTCGTAGGTGACCAGTTCGGCGGAAGGATCGACCTCGGTCGTGCGGCCGGTCCGTATGAGCACGAAACCTCCCGCGCGATGCACGAGGTGGACGGATCCGATCGGCAGTTTCTGCGGAACGGGAAGCGGATTCGTGGCGGTTCCGGATTCTCCGCCCTCCTTGTCCTTCTTTCCGTCACGGCCGATCCAGCCCCCGACTTTTCCGAAGAGGCCGGGTTTTCCCCCCGCTTCCTCCTTGGTCTCGGGCTTCGGTTCGTTCCGGGAATCACGCAAGCCATCGAAGACGCATCCCGCGGAAGCCGAGGTTACCAGGAACAGGAGGAATGCTCGGGCCAGGTTGCGGCAACACATGGGTGGAGGGGCGGGAAGCAGTCTCGGGCAGCCTGATCGATGGCGACCCGAATGGCGGTGAGGGTGGGATTCGAACCCACGGTACCATTTCTGGTACGCATCTTTAGCAAAGATGTGCTTTCGACCACTCAGCCACCTCACCGTATCGCATTCGAAGGAGGAGAGATCGAAATCTCTGGTCTATCCGCCCCAGGGGGACGGGTCCGAGACAAAAACAGAGAACCCGCTTTTCGTCAACCGGATTCCCGTCCGTGAACCGAGGAAATCGCCCCCGACAACACCCCACCGATCAAAGGAGATTGGCTCATACCGGATCCAAATAAGATCTGGACGATTTGCGAGGCCTTCGGTTCTCGGGGCGAGGCGGAACGAAGCATCCGGGAGGCGAAGGCTCGCATCACAAGAATCAACCGAAGGCTGGGATCCTCTTTTTCCATTTCCATCAATCGTCCAGAGATCATTGGAATCCGCTATCTGGCCTCACCGCATCGAAATCTCCCGTCCCGAAAAAGAGAAAGCCGGAGCGGGGTTACCGCTCCGGCCCTGTCAAACTTCCTCAGAAGGATGAAAGTTTTCTCTTGGGACCTCTTGGATCAAAACGGGATGCGCACACCGCCGCGGATCAGGGTGAAGTCGCGATCGTCTTCGACCCAGTTGTAGGTGGCATCAACGAAGATGCCGACGCAACCCATGGAATCGAAGCGGATGTCGAGACCACCACCGACGTCGAAGAGGCCGTCGGTCGCGCTGTTGGTCAGCAGACCGCCGCCGACGAGGACGTAGGGAGCGATGCAGAGATCTTCGATGGGCATGCGGTAAACGAGGTTACCGGTGAGGATGTGTTCTTCGCTGTCGAACGCAGCGACCGTGTAGCTGAACTCCACACCCACGTTCTGGGTGAAGAAGTAGCCGAGGGAGGCACCGCCGCCCATTTCACCGTCGCCATTGTCCGGGATCGCACCTGCGGCAAAGCCACTGAATTCGAATCCAGTGCCGAAGCAGTCGCAACCGGCCGGGATGACAACGGGGTTCTTTTCGACGGGGTTCTTGCCCCAGTCGCCCGCGGAAGCGAGGCCGATGGTAAGCGAGAGAACCGTGAGAGTAGACAACAGTTTTTTCATGGTAGTTTTCCTGAGTAGGTAGTTGACGGTGGCTAGCTTAGCGAGTCTCTCAATAATGACAAACCCTTTTTTTGGAAATTTTGGTTATCTTAAACAAGTCCTTTCAATTGCCCATTATTTGGACTTGCGGGAGGCCGGTTTTCGCACACTAGTCTCCTTCCGCTCCATTTCCCGGTTCGATTCGCGATCTTGAGATTGCCCCCTTCGGTTCCGGTTTCGATCTTCAATAAGGACAGGTGCCAGAGCGGTCGAATGGGCACGCCTGGAAAGCGTGTGTGCCGGAAACGGTACCGTGGGTTCGAATCCCACCCTGTCCGCCATTTATTTTTTCCGAGCCCGAAGAGCGAAGCGCGGTTCGACCCTGGGAGCGCATGGCGCCATCGCGAAGGTCTCCGGGCTGGCTTGAAGGGGGCACCTTCGGCTATTCTTGAGGGACGGTTTCCCCCAGCTCGATGCGTCCCCGGAAAACATCGCTTCCCTCATTGCTCTCCGCCTTCGTGATCGTCCTGGTCACGGGTCCGGCCCTTCTTCGCGCCGGGACGGGCGTGGAACTCTACCGCGATACCATCAAACCCGTGTTCCGGGAACGCTGCTACGCCTGCCACGGCGCGCTGAAGCAGAAGGCCGGTCTCCGGGTCGATACGGTCGATTGGATGAAACGCGGAAGCACTCATGGCTCCGTCCTGGCCGATCCGAAAACGAGTGCCCTCCTCGCGCGCCTCACGCATGACGATCCCGAGGAACGCATGCCCCCGGACGCGGAACCGCTTTCCCCGGAGGAGATCGCCGCGATTCGCACCTGGATCGAGGCGGGCGCTCCGGGATTTCCCGACGAACCCGGTGACGATGATCCTGCAAGTCACTGGGCTTTCCAGCCGATCGAGAAACCAGCCGTTCCCGCGGCCCTCGATTCCACGCCCGGCGGCAACCCGATCGACGCCTTTCTCGAAGCGAAACGCGCCGCCCATTCCCTGAAAACGCAGCCGAGCGCGGAACGCTCGCTCGCCCTGCGCCGACTCTACCTCGATCTGGTCGGTCTGCCCCCCACCACGGCGCAACTTCACGATGATCGTCCCTGGGCCGAGATTGTCGATGAATTGCTCGCCAGCCCCCAACACGGGGAACGCTGGGCACGGCACTGGATGGACGTCTGGCGCTACTCGGACTGGTACGGACTCGGCGCCCAGCTTCGCTATTCCCAGAAGCACCTCTGGCACTGGCGCGACTGGATCGTGGAATCGCTCAACGCCGACAAGGGCTACGACCGGATGATCCTCGAGATGCTGGCCGGGGACGAGATCGCCCCGGAGGATCCCGAGGTCCTGCGCGCCACCGGCTTCCTCGCCCGCAACTACTTCCTCTTCAATCGCACCACCTGGCTCGACACCACCATCGAACACACCGGCAAAGCCTTCCTCGGCCTCACCCTCAACTGCGCCAAGTGCCACGACCACAAATACGACCCCATCGACCAGGAAGACTACTATCGCCTCCGGGCCATCTTCGAGCCCCACCAGGTCCGGCTCGATCCCGTGCCCGGCGTCACCGATTTCGAGAAGGACGGCCTCCCGCGAGTATTCGACAATCACCCCGACGCGGTCACCCGGTTCCACCTCCGAGGCGATCCCAAGCAACCGGACGAAAACCGCGAGATCATTCCCGCGGTGCCGCGCGCCTTCGCCGGGTTCGCCCCGGAGATCCAACCCGTCTCCCTGCCGGCATCGGCCTACGCCCCTGGGTCGCGCCCCTACGCGCAACGCGACCGGCTCGCCGCCGCCGAGGCCGTCCTGGCGAAAGCCGAGCAGGCACTCGCGCAAGCCCGCGAAGCGGAAGAAACGCGCGAAGGCGAAGCCGCCGCCACCTCGGATGAGAAAGGCGAACCCGCCCCGCCCTTTCACCTGGTCGACGACTTCGATGGGCCCCGCCCCGAGAGCTGGGACATACTCGGCGACGGCTGGAAATACGAGAACGGTCGATTGCTCCAGGCCCGAGCCACCCGCGAACCGACCCTGCTCCGCTCCCGGGAAGACCTGCCACGCGACTTCGAGCTTACCTGCCGCTTCACCACCACCGGCGGAGACCTCTACAAATCCGTCACCTTCCGCTTCGATCTCGCTGGCGACGACCGGGAGGCCCGGCACGCCAACTTCGTCTACACCAGCGAACACGCGCCCGGCCCCAAGGTGCAGGCGGCCTACACCCGCGGCGGAAAGACCACCTACCCGGGTGAGGGACGAAAGACGAAATCCGCCCGGGTCGGGGAACCGCAGGAACTTCGCTTCGCGGTCCGGGAAAACCTGGTCAACGTCTGGCTCGACGGGAAATTTGCCTTCGCCTACCGCTTTCCCGGGGAACGACGACCGGGACGCTTCGCCCTCTCCGCCTTCGACGCCACCGCCGCCTTCGACCGGATCGAGATCCGCTCGCTCCCGGCCGACCTCAAGTTGACCGATGTAGCCGCTTCGGAAAAATCCACGCCGGACGAGAATGCGTTGGCCAATGCCGAAGCGGAGCTCTCCGCCGCCCGCGCCGAACTCGTTTCCCTTGAGGCCACGGTCGCCGCCGACCGAGCCCGCTTTTCCGGCCGGCCCCAGGAAGATCTCGAGGAGAAGGCCGCGCTCCTCCAGGCCCGGGCAAGAAAATCCCGCGCCGAGGCGGACCTGGTGCTCCCTGCGGGCGACGCCAAGAAACGGAAGGCCGCGGAGCAATCACTGGCGGACGCGAAGAAGACACTGGCCGCATTGGAAAAAGGCGAAGGTTCCGCCGACTACGCTCCACTTCGCGCCTCGAGGAAGGCCCTCGAGACCCCCGAGCACACCGAGAGCGACTATCCGTCGATCTACCCGGAGATCTCGACCGGCCGGCGTACCATGCTGGCGCGCTGGATGGTGTCGCCTGACAATCCCCTCACCGCTCGGGTCGCGGTGAACCACGTCTGGATGCGCCATTTCGGCGAACCGCTCGTCCCCACCGTCTTCGACTTCGGCCGACAGGCGCCGGAGCCGGAACACCGGGAGCTGCTCGACTACCTCGCCGCGGAATTCATCGATTCCGGCTGGAGTTTCCGTCACCTCCACCGGCTGATGGTCAATTCCGCCGCCTACCGACTCAGTTCGTCGAACGCCGGCGCCGATTCCGCCACCCGCGCGGGCGATCCCGAGAATCGCTACTACTGGCGGATGAACCCGCGGCGGATGGAATCGCAGGTCGTGCGCGACAGCCTGCTCCAACTCGCCGGCAAGCTCGACCCGACGCTCGGCGGGCCTTCCATCGATCCGGGCGCCGGCGGATTCCGCCGCAGTCTCTACTTCACCCACTCGCCCGAGAAGCTCGACCTTTTCCTCACCATGTTCGACGAGGCCGATCTCCAGCAGTGCTACCGCCGAAGCGAGAGCATCGTTCCCCAGCAGGCCCTCGCCCTGGCCAACAGCGATCTCTCCTTCACCATGGCCGAGGCCATCGCCGGGAAACTCGCCTCCTTCACCGAGGCCGACGCTTTCATCACCGCGGCCTTCGAACATCTCCTCGCCCGTGCTCCCGACCCCTCCGAACTGGCCGAGTGCCACCTGTTCTTCGATGAGTGGAAGGCCCTCGACTCCCCGGACCGGGAGACCGACCGAATGCGCGTCCAGTTCGTGCACGCGCTGCTCAACCACAACGATTTCGTGACTATCCGATGAAGCCGGAATCTTCCCATTCCCCCACCCCGCTGCCCGGACGCCGCCATTTCCTCCACCGCACCGCTCTCGGTTTCGGGGGGCTCGCCCTCGGCACGATGCTGCGCCGTGACGGATTCGGCGCGGAGACCGGTTCCTGGTCGCCCCCAACGGGCCAACCGCAGTTCGCCCCGAAGGCGAAGCGGGTCATCTGGCTCTTCATGCGCGGAGGTGTCAGCCACATGGAGAGCTTCGACCCCAAGCCGATGCTGACGAAGTATGCCGGCAAGACGATCGCGGAAACGCCCTTCGCCGACGTGCAGGATCCCGAACGGCTCAAGAACGTGCGCGTGGTCGTGGTCAACGACGCCAACGGCCAGCAGCGCAACGTCATCTACCCGCTTCAGGTCGGCTTCCAAAAATACGGGCAGAGCGGGATCGAGGTCAGCGACTGGTTTCCCCACCTCGGTTCCCAGGTAGACAACCTCGCCGTGATCCGGTCGATGTGGACCACCGACGACAATCACGGCGCCCAGGTCCAGTTCCACACCGGCAAGCACCGGCTCGATCCCCCGGCCCCGACCATCGGCGCCTGGGTGACCTGGGGGCTGGGATCGCTCAACGACAACCTGCCCCAGTTCGTGAGCATGGGGCCGCGTTTCTTCGACAAGAAGGACGGCCACTATCTCGGACCCGCCTACGATTCGGTGAAGCTGAAGATCGACCCGGCCAATCCGCTCGATTTCGCCAAGCCGGCCGGCGATCTCTCGCGGGCGGAGCAGCGGCTCGGTTTCGACCTCGTGAACCGGCTCAATCGCCTGACCGATGCGCGTTTCCCCGACGACCCGGCCCTGGAGGCCCGCATTCGCTCCTACGAGCTGGCCTTCCGCATGCAGACCGAGGTACCGGACGTGATCAACTTCGATACCGAGTCCGAAGGCACGAAAAGACTCTACGGCCTCGACGAGGACGTGACCCGCCCCTTCGGCCAGCAACTGCTCGCCGCCCGTCGCCTGGCCGAGCGCGACGTCCGCTTCATCCAGATCATGCACGGGGACGGCGCCGCCGGTGCTTGGGACCAGCACTCGAAGCTGAAGGAAAAGCATTCCCAGCTCGCGAGGCAGGTCGACAAGCCCATCGCCGGACTGTTGCAGGACCTGAAGCAGCGGGGACTACTCGACGAAACCCTAGTGGTCTTCGCCACCGAGTTCGGTCGCACCCCGGGCACCCAGGGAAGCGACGGGCGCGACCACCATCCCTTCGGTTTCAGCGTCTGGATGGCCGGCGGCGGGGTGAAGGGGGGAATCGTCCACGGCGCCACCGACGAACTCGGTTTCCACGCCGTGGAAAATCGTCACTACGTCACCGACATCCACGCCACGATTCTCCACCAGATGGGGCTCCACTCCCACCACATGGAAGTGCCCGGCCACAAGCGCCTGGAGCAGGACTTCGGCGAACCGATCCGGGAAATTCTGGGGTAGGACAATTGGCCCTTACTTCCCTCCTTCCTCCAGCACCGCATGGGCGTGCTTCGCGAAGAGTCCGCGGAGGTCGTGCTCGTATTCCCGGAGGATCTTCTCGGCGACACCCTCGTGGTCACCGCAACGGTAGAGAGCACGCGCGAGGATGATCTCCCGCAGGGGCTCGGAACGCTCTTCCTGGCGATCGCTCTCGGAGATGTCGATGATGGCGTGACCGGTCATGTCGTCCTTGGCCAGCAATTCCGCCAGCGCCTCGGCGGCGGACGGATCCCGCTGCGCTTCCAGGGCCATGGCCACGGCGCGGTGATGGGAGAATTCCTTCGTCGCATCGAGCAGGGCGACCTTTTCCAGGATCACCGGGACCGCTTTCGGGCTCCCCGACTGCCCCAGGGCGATGATGTGGGAATCGAGCGGCGAAATGCTGCCGCCGAACTGGCCCATGCCGCGGAAATTCCAGCCTTCGTCCCACTCATTGGAGCGGATGTGATCGATGAGCACGGACGCGCCCGTGTCGTCGCCGAGCATGCCGAGGATGTTGGCATAGACGAGCCGGTGCTCGGGCGTCTCCGCCTTTTCCAGCGCCTCGCGCAGGTGCGGCACCGCCTTCTCGCCCTGGTCGAGCAGGATGGCGAGCCCCCGGTAGTCGTTGATCACGGAAGCGACCGCGGCCTTGATGGCTTCCTCGTCGGCGGGACCGGAATCCTGGGTCTCGAGGATCTCCGGCGGGAGCGAACCGATCTCGACGAGGTGTTTCTGCACCGCCCGGATATCCACCGACCGGAGCGGGATGTCCTGCTCCGCGGCCATGGCGGCGGCGAACCCGGCGGCGTAGCCCTGGTTCTGGATGCAGGGCTGCATGCGGAGAATGGGCATGGAGTCGCGATGGGCGCTGATCCCGAGCCCGGTCACGAGCACGCCCTCGAGTTCCTTCGGGAGCAGGGCCCGGTAGGGAACCGGGGCGATCATGTCCTTCTTGTCGGGAAAATCGATCAGGAAGACGGGGTGCACGGTATAGCCGTGGGTGTCGAAATTGCTCTCATGCAGGGAAATCGTATCCTGCCAGGTCCGCCCGTTCATGATGTCCAGCGGGCTGACGAAGGCGTCGCCCACGATGCGGCGCCGCTCCCGGGTGTCGATGAAGGACGAGATGTCGTAGCTGTCCCGGTATTTCTGCCGACCGGCCACGATCATGCGCCACTGATCGACGGGGTCGGATTCGTCGGCGAAGGAGTAGTCGGTGTTCCGGTAGCCGGTGCCGAGGGATCGCGGCGAAAGCCCGGTGCCCTGCATGGCCACGTGCTCGGCCGACGTGGTGATGGAATCGGCCCCGGCGGCCACGGCCACATCGGAGTTGCCGGTGGAATCGACCACCGCTTTCGCCAGCACGACCCCGCGTCCCTGCGGGGTGGCCACGACGACTCCCTTCACGGTTCCGTTTTCGACCACCGCCCCGCAGGCCAGGGTCGAATACCAGATGTCGGTCCCGGCCTTGACGGCTTCCTCGCGCCAGACTTCCCGCTTGGTGACCGGGTTCCAGCCGCCCTTGCGTTTCGGGCCGCCCATGGCCGCGACCAGTTCATCGACCTCGGCGGTGAATCCCTTCCGGTAGCCGTGGTAGTAGGTGGAGATCAGCCCGAGCGTGCCCACGCCGCCGAGGTGATCCTGGTATTCGATCACCAGGGTCTTCGCGCCCTTGCGTCCGGCGGCGATCCCGGCGGGCGCGCCCCCGGTTCCGCCTCCGGCCACGACGACGTCGTATTCGCCCAGCACGGGGAGCGAACGCGCCGGGGAACCGACCGTGGGAAGGCCGTCGTGCGTCGGGCGTGCGCCGTTGAGAAACTCCGCGATCTCGCCCACCTCGGCGGCGCCATCGGGCGACGCCCCGCGAACCGTGACCTTGCCGGTGAAGCCGCACTCGGCGGACAGTTCCGCGGCCGCCGCTCCCACGCGACGACCGAGCCGCATCAGGTTGAGCGGTCGCAGCATTTCTTCGGCCGCGGCGCGGGACACGCCAGCGCAACCACCCAGCACGAAGATGCGATCGACATCCGCGGGACGAAGCGCAGCGAGATCGAGGGAGGCCGCGTCAAAGGCATCGCCGATCGCCTCGGCCTTCGCCTTCATCGGATCCGGCGGCACCTGGAAGAGCGTGTCTGATTCGTCCACGAGCGCGGGATCGAAGGTCTTTTCCCGGGCGACGACCTCGGCGTGGGCGAAGGAGGCGGCACTCGCGTCCGGCATCGGGATCTCCAGCGCGTATCGGTAGACGTCATGCGGTCCCTCGTCGGAGTAGAATTTCACCTTCTCGGTTTCCACGGACAGGCCTTCCCCGGACTGCGGTTCGCCACCGGTGACGATGCGCTGGAAGACCTGGGTGCCTCCCGGCCACGGGGCGAATTCCGCGCCCGCCGCCCGCGCCACCAGGGCCCGCGGGGTGGCATCGATGATCACCTTGGCCTTTACCGCCTGGCGGCCGGCCCGGTTGGTCATCACGATCCCGGCGGGCTGACCGGCCTCGTCGACGAGCACGTCGGTGGCCATCGAACCGTAGAGAAATTTCACGTCCGCCTCCAACAGGGCCTCATCGAGGGCGATCTTGACCTGCATCGGCGTGGCCGGGGGATTGACGGCGTCGGGATCGACGGTGACCTCGCGATCCTCGATGAGCAGGAGTTCCCCCAGGAGAATGCGCTCGGCGTCCTCCGCCTTCCGCGCCCGGATCTTCACGTAGCGGCAGGGCTGCTTGACCTCCATCGACCACTGCACGAGAGCGTCCCCGGTTCCGGTTTCCTTGTTCTCCGTGATGGCCCCGAGATCACGCCAGAGCTTGCCATTCGGCGAGGTCCAGACATCGACGGCACCGACGGCGAATTCGCCGGGACGGGAAAAACTGAGCAGGTGCAACTCCTTGAGCCGCGCCATTTTCCCGAGGTCGGCGATCACGGTGGTATCGGCGTCGTACTGGACCGATTGGGTCGAAGCCAATTGCCAGGCTCCGTCGGTGAGCACGGTGTTCCCGGAATCCTTGTGCTTCGGGTTCGCCTGCTGATCGGCCTCGTAGGTGAACTCCATCCGGTTGGGAAACCCGGTGATCGGGGTGGCCCGCTCGAACAGCGCCTTCTCCAGGTCCGACTCGGGCGTTTCGTCGTCTTCCAGCCAGAGCCGCAGCGTGCCGGCGGTGTCCTCGCCCAAGTAGGGACGCGGCGCGGCCAGAAACACGGAAACGCCCTTCGAGGCCGCCTCGACCGCCGCCGTCACCGCTCCCGTGGAACCGCCGACCACGACCACATCGACCTCGTAGGCGACCGGAATGTCGCGCGCGGACTCGACCACGGCATCGGCACCGAAGGAAGCGAATGGCGCCAGGGCGAGCGAGCAGGCCAGGAGGCCGGAAAAGAGAAAGGGATTCGGATTTTTCATCAGCACAAGAGGATCGGAACCTCACCATCGAACCGGGTCCGGGAAAAGGCAAAAAATCCGGGGAACCGGTTTGCGCATGTCCGAAAAAACCGAAGAATGCCTTCACTCCATGCCGAATGCCCCCGTCCCCCATCGCCCGCCCCGGTTCCGCCGCTGGGCCATCCATGCCTATCGCGTGGGGCTCTTCGTCGTCCTGCTGGTCCTGATCCACCGGCAGCACGGGTGGTACGTCGCCCAGAAGCGCGGCGCCATGAAGCAACTGGTGACGGTGGAGGACATCCGGAAATTCTTCCCGGAAGCCGCCCGGGTCGGCGAGACCTGGGACCCTTCGCACGGCGGACAGGACGTCTTCAACGCCGCCGACGAACGCATCGGCCACGTCATCCAGACCTCGCCCGAAGCCGATGACATCGTCGGTTTCTCAGGCCCCACCAACACCCTGATCGCCCTCGACAAGCAGGAGGAGATCCTCGGCATCGAGGTCCTGCGAAGCGACGACACCAAGGAGCACCTCGCCAAGGTGCTGGAGGACGAGGACTACCTCGCCCAGTGGAACGGGCACGACGAGAACGAGGTCATCGCCGGCCTCGACGTCCACGCGGTCTCCGGCGCCACCCTCACCAGCACCGCGATCGCCGACGGCATCGCCACGCGCCTCGGCGGCACCGCGGTGGAAACCGATCGCTTCCCCGAAGAGATCACCCTCGAGGAGGTCCGGAAGTACCTGGAGAAGGCCGCCTCCCTCGAGTCGGTGGAAAAGCGGCCCCACCTCCTCCGCGTGCTCGATGCCGAAGGAACGGCTCTCGGTTTCGCCACCCGGACCTCGCCCTACGCCGATCACATGATGGGCTACCAGGGACCGACCGACGTGCTCCTCGTGCTCGATCCCGAGGAACGCCTCGTCGGCGCGGAAATCCGCGGCACCTACGACAACGAGCCCTTTGTCGGCTACGTGAAGGAGGACGAGTATTTCCTCAACACGTTCAAGGGTTTCGATCTCGGGGAAATCTCGGAGATCGACATGGTGGAAATGGGCATCGAAGAAGTCACCGGCGCCACCAAGACCAGCATCACGGTGGCCGAGTCGCTGATTCACGCAGCCGAGGAACTGATCCAGGTCCGGGAACCGGCCCCACCGAAACCGCTCATCGATCTCGACGGGCGCGACATCGGCACGATGGTGGTCGTCATCGCCGGGCTCGTCATCGCCTTCACCGGCCTGCGGGGAAACCGGAAGCTGCGGATCGCCTTCCAGGTGGTCCTCGTCGTCTACCTCGGCTTCATCAATGCCGACATGTTCTCCCAGGCGCTCCTCGTCGGCTGGACCCAGAATGGCGTCGCCTGGCGGGTGGCGCCCGGGCTGGTCCTGCTCAGCACCGCGGCGCTGGTGGCGCCGATCTTCACCGGCCGCCAGGTCTACTGCACCCACCTCTGTCCCTACGGCGCCGCCCAGGACTGGCTCAGTCGCCGCCTGCCGAAGCAACTCGCCATCAAGGGAAAACTCGACACCGGCCTCTCCGCGATTCCCGTGCTCCTGCTCGGTCTGGTTGTCGTGGTGGCCATGGGACATCTCCCGCTCAGCCTGGTCGGGATCGAGCCCTTCGACGCCTTCGTCTTTCGCATCGCCGGCTGGGCCACCATCTCCATCGCCGTGGTCGGCCTGATCGCCTCGCTCTTCGTCACCCGGGCCTACTGCCGCTACGGCTGCCCCACCGGGGCCATGCTGAAATACCTGCGCCTGGGTCCCTCGAGCGACCGCTTCGGGCGTCGCGACCTCGTCGCCGCCGCGCTCGTGCTCCTCGCGGTGGGCATGATGTGGCTGCGATGACGTGAGGGCGACGCCATTGACCCGACCGACGCGACCGGGTTTGAATCGGAACATGCGCTTCGGCACTCGTTCCCTGCTTTCCTGTCTCGCCATCGGTCTGCTCGCGACTTCGGCTTCGATCTCGCGAGGTGCGGACGACGACGACGATTTCGACCTCGTCATCCACGGCGGACGGGTCATGGATCCGGAGACGGGGTTGGATGCCATCCGTGACCTCGGCATTCGCGACGGGACCATCGCCGCCATCAGCGAGACGCCCCTGAGCGCCGACGAGGTCATCGACGCCGCCGGACTGGTGGTCGCGCCGGGATTCATCGACCTGCACCAGCACGCCTGGGACGACGAGTCGATCGGCTTCAAGATTCGCGACGGGGTCACCACCCTGCTCGAGTTGGAGGTCGGCACCGACGATGTCGATGCCTGGTACGAGAAATACGCGGAGAAGCTTCCGCTCAACTTCGGCGTCTCGGTTGGTCACATCCCCGTCCGCATGCGGGTGATGGGCGACTTCCCCGGCTTCCTGCCCAAGTCGGACGCGAAGGCCGCCACCGTCACCGCCGACGAGACGCAGCTTTCCGCGATGAGGGCGGGAATCGCCCACGGTCTCGAACGCGGGGCAGTGGCGGTGGGATTCGGCATCCGCTACACCCCCGCAGCGGCGAAGGAGGAAATCCGGGAGATGTTCCGGTCCGCCGCCGAGTTCGGCGCCAGCTGTCACGTCCACATCCGCGACCGGGCCGAGAAGAGCCCGGGTGCGGTCCGGGAAGTGCTCGACGCCTCGCTCGCCACCGGTGCGCCGCTGGTCATCGTGCATCTCCAGGCCAACGGGGCCGCATCGACCCCCACCCTGCTCGGGATGATCGCCGAGGCCAAGGCGGAAGGTCATCCCGTCTACGCCGAGGTCTATCCGTGGACGGCCGGCATGACCGACATCAAGTCCGCCATCTTCGCCGACGGATGGCAGAAGGAATTCGGGATCGGCTACGGCGATCTCCAATGGGGCGCGACCGGCGAACGCCTCACCGAGGAAAGCTTCCGGAAATACCGCGAAACCGGCGGGCTGGTCATCGTTCACTCCAATCCCGAGAGCACCGTTACCTACGCCGTCACCCACCCTGCCACCATGATCGCCAGCGACGGTCTCGTCGGCCATCCCCGCAACGCCGGCACCTTCGCCCGCATCCTCGGGGAATATGTCCGGGAACGCGGGGAACTCGACCTCATGACCGCCCTGGCCAAGATCTCGCTGCGCCCCGCCCAACTGCTCGAGAACCGCGTGCCTTCCCTGAAAAAACGCGGCCGCATCCAGGAGGGTTGTGTCGCCGACCTGACCCTCTTCGATCCCGAGTCCGTCACCGAGCGCGCGACGTTCACCGACGCCAAGCAGCCTTCCGCGGGCATCCCCTTCGTATTCGTGGGCGGCGTGCCGGTGGTCGCGCAGGGCGAGATCGTGAAGGGCGCCCTCCCGGGAAAACCGATCCGGGCGCCGCTCGCAAAAAAATGAGCGTCCTTCCCTGAGCGCCAGGCGTTTCCCTTTCATGAAAACGCTCCTGTGCTTCGGCACGCTACTGGCCCTCGCGATTCCTCGCGCTCACGCTGCCGACACCGAATGGAACCAGTGGCGCGGTCCCTCGCGGGACGGCGTCGTTCCGGAAGGAACCCCGGCCTGGCCCGAGAAATTGGCGGGTGACCACCTCGAGAAACTCTGGGAGGTCGATTTGGCGGAAGGCTACGCCAGCCCGGTCGTCGCCGGCGGACGCGTCTTCACCGTGGCCACGCGCAAGAAGGAGGCAGAAGTGGTGCGCGCCTTTGACCTGGAAACCGGCGAGGAAACCTGGAACTCCGACTGGGAGGGCGCCATGAAAGTGCCCTTTTTCGCCGCCAAGAACGGCAGCTGGGTGCGGAACACGCCCGCCGTCTTCGGAGACGGCATCTACGTGGGCGGGATGCGCGATGTCCTCGTGAAACTCGATTCCGCCACCGGCGCGGAACAGTGGCGCGTTGATTTCATGGAACGCGAGGGCACCGAACTCCCCGCCTTCGGCCACGTCTCCTCTCCGCTGCCCGGCGACGATGGCGGCAGCCTCTACCTGCAGGCCGGCTGCGCCGTCACCAAGCTGGACGCGGCCTCGGGCAAGACCCTGTGGCGCGCCCTGGAGGACCGACGGGCCATGTTCGGGAGCGCCTTCGCCTCCCCGGTGCTGGCGACGCTCCAGGGGATGCGCCAGGTCGTGGCCCAGACGCGCTCGACGCTCGGCGGCATCGATCCCGACAGCGGGGAGGTGCTGTGGTCGATCCCGGTCGAGGCCTTTCGCGGGATGAACATCCTCACCCCCACGGTGATCGGCGACGACAAGATCTTCACCGCGACCTACGGCGGCGGTTCCTTCCTGTTCACCGTCGAGAAGAACGCCGAGGGCAAGTTTACCGTCACCGAAAAATGGCGGATCAAGGAACTCGAGGGCTACATGGCCTCGCCGGTCGTGGTCGGGGAGCACCTCTACCTGTTCGGTCGCGACCAGCACCTGCATTGCGTCGAGATCGCCACCGGAAAGATCGCCTGGACCACCAAGGAGAAATTCGGCGACTACTGGTCGATGATCCGCCAGGGCGACCGGGTCCTCGCCCTCGACCAGCGCGGCGAACTCCTCCTCTTCCGGGCCACCCCGGAGAAGTTCGACCTGCTCGATCGCCGGGAAATCAGCCCCAAGAATCCGACCTGGGCCCACCTGGGGATCGCGGGCGACCGCCTCCTGGTGCGCTCGCTGAAGGGCCTGAGCGTGTATCGCTGGAAATAGCAGAGATCGCGGGCAGCGGGGCAATTCCTGCGCGATTTGCGCCAAGATCGGCCCTTTTTTGTTGCATCAGGCGTGCAATATTCGCAGGCGTCATGCCTTCGGTCGTTTCCCGAAATTCGATTTCCATCGTTGCTCTCGCCTTCGTCCTGTTCCAAGGGGCGGCGCCTTCCGCGCGCCTGTCCGCCGCCGAGGACGATCCGTCCGCTTCCTATCGCCGCATGGTATTGATGAAAGGCGCCTGGCTCTTCGATCGCAACTGCGCCTTCTGTCACGAGAAGGACGGCCGCGGCGCCGTCGGCCCCAACCTGACCGACTGGTATTTTCTCCACGGTCCCACCAAGGACGATCTCCATCGCGTGGTCCAGGAAGGCGTTCCCGAAAAGGGCATGCCGACCTGGAAGACGATCCTCAAGCCCACCGACCTTCGATTGATCGAGCACTACGTCTGGAGCCTCCGCGGCAAGGAAATCAAGGGCAAGGCCCCCGAAGGCGAGAAGCACGAGCCGGAGGAAGAGGAGAACCCCTCGGTGGCGTCCCAGTGATCCCGCACGTAGCCCAGCGACTCCTGTCGCGGCAAGCGCGCATCGACTCCGGACGAAGCCGCGACAGGAGTCGCTGGCCTACTTCCTTACACGAATGCTGGCGGAGTTCCCGTGGGCGTCGAGTCCCTCGACGGCGGCGAAGGCCTCGACGATGGGCACCGACTTGGCGATGGATTCGCGATCGAGTTTCACGATGCTGGTGCGGCGCTGGAACTGGTCCACGGTGAGCCCCGGGAAACTCTTTCCCGCTCCGCCCGTCGGCAGTTCGTGGCTCGGGCCGGCGAGGAAATCGCCCACGGCGACCGGGGACCAGTTGCCCAGGAAGATCGCGCCAGCAGTCCGGATCTGCTTTACCAGG
>JAUIGT010000441.1 GCA_030432615.1 Verrucomicrobiia bacterium | reverse complement strand
ACCGCAACCCGCCCCAGGGCCCAGAGAACGGCCATCAGCGCAAGCGGCGTGCCAGTGATCATGTTTGTGCCGGTCCAGTTCGGGATCGCGGTTAACAGGAAGCCCCCCAGCACCGCGGGCGCAAAGCCATACAGCAGGGAATGCACATGCCAGTCATGGGGCAACATCGCGCCCATTGGTATGTCTGTGCCTGCGGTCCAGAAGCCGATCCAGGCCATCATCGCGTAAGCGGCCCAGAGGGCGGCGAGGAAAAACAGGATGCGAAAGCCGCCTTGCAGGATCGCGGGTGTTTTCGGGGTCTTTGTTTCGCTCATCTCGGTCTTCCCTGGATTTTCGCCTATCTGGCCCGGCCCACGCCCCGGATGCAATGTGATATTGCGCCGCGCGCCTTGCATTTCGCCCTTCATATGATAGCAGGACTGCAACGAATTGCAGGAGCCGCCCGATGGATGATCTGAGAGACAAATACCTGACCGCTATTTCCGCCGCTTCCGATGAAGCCGCCCAATTTGCCAAAGCCCGAAACGACCTGCCCGCCCCCGCGCCGGAGTGGCAGTTGGAGGTCAGCGATATCGATGAAAAGAACCTGGCGATCACGATTCGCCCGCCCGAGGAAGCCCAGGTCCCCGACGCGGCTTCCCTGACGTTCTACCCGGAGAGCGCCGGCGTCATCGGCCTCGCCGCTCCGCAGCAGTTCACCACGGTCGATGGCGCGCTGAAGGCGACGCTGCCCAAGGCTCCCTACTTCCAGGAACTGCCCGACCCGTTTTCCGCCGTCCTCGTCTCGCCGGCCGGCTTTTCCGGATTCGACGGGCGCAGCGCTCTCCGCCTCTCGAACGCCCCGCAGTCGCCGGAAGCGGAAAAAGCCGCCACCGAACCGGACGCATCCCCGGACTCCACGCCCACTCCCGAAACCGGGGATGCCCGAGCCGAAGTGACCACTTCTCCTTCCGGTGGCGGTCTCCTCGGCGTGCTGCTTTTCGGTTTCCTCGGCGGCATGATTCTCAACATCATGCCCTGCGTGTTTCCCGTCATCTCGCTGAAGATCCTCAGTTTCGTGTCCCATGCCGGGGACGAGCGGCGCAAGGTCCTGACCCACAGTGCGGTCTACACCCTGGGCATCCTGCTTTTCTTCATCGGACTGGCCGCCATCGTCATCGCGCTCGGCCTTGCCTGGGGCGGACAGTTCCAGAGCCCGGTCTTCGTCATGGTGATGACCGCCGTCATCGTGGTCCTCTCGCTGAGCCTCTTCGGCGTCTTCGAATTCGGCGTCAAGCTCACCGGCGTCGGCGGCGAACTCACCCAGTCGAGCGGTTACGCCGGCAGTTTCTGGAGCGGCGCTCTCGCCGTCGTTCTCGCCACCCCCTGCACCGGACCGTTCCTCGGCAGTTCGCTCGGCTGGGCTCTTGAGCAACCGCCGCTGGTCGTGTTCACCTTCTTCACCATGATGGGACTGGGAATGGCCGCGCCCTACGTGCTGCTCACCCTCTTCCCCGCCCTGACCAAGCGCCTTCCCCGTCCGGGGCCCTGGATGGAAACCTTCAAGCAGGTGATGGGATTTCCCATGATGGCGGCCGCGGTCTTCCTCCTCTGGATTCTCAACGGCCAGATCGGCGACACCGGCGTCGCCTGGTTCATGGGAGCGTTGATCATGCTCAGCCTCGCCGCCTGGGCCTGGGGACGCTTCGGCGCTCCGGGCGCGGCCTCGCACAAGGCGGGGCTCGTCACCGCGACCGTCGGCTTCGTTTCCGCCGTCGCCCTTTCCTGGTTCGCCCTCCAGAAGAGCGGGGAAGCCACCGAAAGCGAAGGAGTCTCGGGCGATGTTCCCATCGCCGAACTCATCGAGGGTTACCGGGCCGAGGGCAAGCACGTCTTCGTCGATTTCACCGCTCGCTGGTGCGCCATCTGCCAGACGAACAAGCCGGCCATGTACGCCGACGAGACCAAGGCCGCCTTCGAGAAATACGGAGTCGAATTCATCGTCGCCGACTGGACCAACCGCAGCGATGACATCTACCAGTTCCTCAAGAAGCACGGTCGCCGCAGCGTTCCCTACTACCCGCTCTTCCCCGCGGACCAGTCGAAGGGCCCCCTCGACCTCCCGCAGAATCTCACCCCCGGAATCATTCTCGACCACCTGGAAAAGCTCGAAGACGTCCCGGCGAACTTTCCGGCGGCCGAAGCTCGCTGAAGGCCCTCCCGATTCAGGGGCGACTTGCGACAGACGGGGCCAATCCCGTCACCGCGGGATTTCCTCCTTGCCAAGCCCACGGCCTTCGTGTGTCTAAGGGAGGATGCACGCTCCTTCCGTCCTTCTCATTGCCGCCACGGCCAATGCCTCCGCATCCGGGGTGCTTTTCTGGGTGCTCGTGGTCGGCGCGGTCCTCTGGTATTTGATCTGGCTCCTCCTCCACGGCCGAAGGACTTCCTCGGAGACGGAAACGCCCGAGGCCGCCACCGGGGGACCCGATACCGCATCCGAGGGAAGTTCCGCTTCGCATTCCCCGCCGATGCCCGTTCCGGAAACCGCTCCCGAACCGGCGCCCGCCCCGACCGTCGAGGCGGAAACTTCCCCGGAGACTCCCGCGGAAGACGACGAATCGGAATCGGACCTCCCCTCCCTCGAGACCGCCACCGCCGAGCAGGCCGGCGAGCAGTTCAAGGCGGAGATCGAATCCGGCAAGGCGCGCTTCGATGACAACTATGGGATCGTCTACACCAGCGCCCCGGAAAAGCCCGACGACCTGAAGAAGATCAAGGGAGTCGCCAAGGTTCTCGAGGGCAAGCTCAATGGGCACGGCGTCTACACCTACCGGCAGATCGCCTTCTGGACCGATCCCGCGGTCCGGGAATTCAGCAAGCTGTTGACCAACTTCAAGGACCGCATCTACCGCGACAACTGGATCGCCCAGGCCAGGGAGTTGCACGAGGAGAAATACGAAGAGAAGCTCTGAAGCCTCGAGAAACCCAACTCCCGGGAATTTCCCGGGCCTACCGGGAACACGGAATGGACGAAGATGCCGATTCCGATTTACTGTTGACCTTCTCCGTGAAACTTCGAACCGTTTGATGGAATTGCGGCCCGCCCCGTCCGCCCGCCCTTCGCTCATGCGCCTCTCCCGCCGTCAGACCGGAACCATTTCCCGCTCTCCCAAGCGGAAGCGTGCCGCGGGTTTCCCGCTCCCGGTCCTGTTGCTTCTGTCCGCTTTCCTTTTCCTGGCGAACGCCCGTTCGCAGGAAGCGGCCCCACCGCCCGCGAATGTCGAGGAACCCGAGGCGATTCCGCGCCCCGGTTCCGAGGACGAAGCCCCCGACTCAGCTGGGAAGGCGGAAGACTCGGACAACGCGGGAGACGAATCCACCGCCGAGCCGAACGCGGAACCCGCGCCCGATGCCGAACCGGAACCGACTCCGGAACAGGCGCGCGTCCAGATGCTGGAGCGCATCGCCGACAATCTCTCCAAGCGCATGCGCACCCTCGCCGAGCGCGAGCGGATCGTGGCCGAACGCGAGAAGGCGTTGGCCGAGCGGGAAGCGGCCCTGCAGGAACGCGAGTCCCTCCTCGAGGCCCGCGAGAACGTCGTTCGACGGAGGGAGAAACTCCCTCCACCGCAGGCCTGGGAAGGTCCCCCGGCTCCCAAGGTGGTCGGCAAGTACTGCGCGGTCATCGACGGACGGACGATGCAGTTCTACTACCAGAAAGACGCCAAGACGAAGACGCCGGTCGCCAGCACCCAGAAGCTGATGACCGCGCTCATCATCTGCAGCGAGAGCGATCTCGATGAAAAGATCGAGGTCCCCGAAGAGGTCCTCCGCGTCGAGCCCACCGTCATCGGCGTCAAGCCCGGCCAGAAGTACACCCGCCGCGAACTGCTGACCGCCCTGCTCGTGCGCAGCGGCAACGACATCGCCGCCACCCTCGCCATCGACAATGCCGGAAGCATCGAAGCTTTCTCGGACAAGATGAATTCCTTCGCCCGGTCGCTGGGCATGGAAACCACCAATTTCCTCAATCCCCACGGCCTCCCCGCCGAGGGCCAGTATTCCTGCGCCCACGACATCGCCCTCCTCGCTTTCGAGGCTTACCAGAACGAGGAAATCCGGAAGATGGTGAAGATGAGGACCTACACCTTCACCTTCAACGACGGCTCCACCCGCGAACTCTACAACACCAACCGGGTGCTCAGCAGTTCCGAATACTGCAACGGGATGAAGACCGGGTTCACCTACGCCAGCGGGCACTGCCTCGTCTGCAGCGGAGAGAAGGACGGCCAGGATCGCATCGTCGTGGTCATCAAGAGTTACAAACCCTACATCTGGAGCGATTCCGAGAACCTGCTCGACTGGTCCCTCGATCTCGAGGTCTCGCCCGCGGAATCCGCCGATACCGTCGCCCTGCACCTCCCATGAGCCAATCCCTCTACACCGCCGTCAAATGGTCGATGGTCAAGCTTCCGAAGGAAGCCGATTCCGTCGAAGATCTCTTCCGTGCCGCCCTCGAAAGCGGTTTCGACGGCATCACCCTGACCGCTCCCGGCGCCTACGATCTGGATGAAGTGCTCCGCGCCCAGGACAAGACCGGCATTCCCATTCACAACATCAATGTCGCCGACCACTGGCAGGTGCGCCTGAGCGATCCCGATCCCCAGGTCCGCACAGCCGCGCTCCGGAACACGATCCAGGCGATGGAATTCGCTCACGCCGTCGGCGCCTCCAGCGTGCTCCAGGTCGTGGGCAAGGCCACCGATCCGGTCAACGAGAACGCCGAGCAGGTCGGGCAACGCAGCACCGAGGAGCTGAAGAAGGCATTGCCGACCGCCGCCAGGCTCGGTGTCCAGATCGCCTGCGAAAACGTGGCCAACGGTCACGGCGGCTCGATCGCCGAGTGGATCGACTACCTCGACGGGTTCGAGAGTCCCTGGGTGGGCGCGTTTTTCGACATCGGCAACCACGACCGCTTCGACGGAGGAGCTCCCGCCTGGATTCGCGCCCTGGGTTCCCGGATCGTCAAGATCGACGTCAAGGATCACAACCACGAGACCGAGAAGAATTGCGACCTATTCGAAGGCAACGTCGATTGGCCTGAAGTCCGCGCCGCCATCGCCGAGATCGGTTTCAACGGCTGGACCACGGCCGAGGTTCCCGGCGGTGATGTCGAGAAACTGACGACCGTCTCCGCCGACATGCGCAAGGCGATCGGGATCGCTTGACGCCCGTGCGCGAAGGGCACCGTCGCGGCCCCGGCTTGTTTTCCGCCTTCCCCGGGGCCGAGCTTGGCTGGCAGCTGGCGAACGCGGCGAGCGGCCTCCCGTCATCGATTCCATCCATCCGGCGTTTGCCTCGACAGGTTC
>JAUIGT010000440.1 GCA_030432615.1 Verrucomicrobiia bacterium | reverse complement strand
TCGAGGCCTTCGAGGCCCAGTTTCCCGACGAAGAGAGCTACGCCCTGCGGCGCGAAGCCCTTGGTCTGAGCCGCGACGAAATCCACGAACTCCTCGCCGGCCAGGTCGCCCAGGAAGAATGGCTCGCCTCCCGCGTCGCCGAGGCCACCGCCGTCACCGATGCCGACCTGCGCGCCTGGTTCGACGAGAACGCCGCCACCGATCCCGGCGCCGAGAATCCCCCGCTCGTCCGCGCCCGCCACCTCTTTCTCAGCACCGTGGAAAACGACACCCCCGAGCGCGAGCAACTCATCCACGACCTCCGTCGCCAGCTCCTCGAGGGCAACGCCGACTTCGCCGAACTCACCGCCGCCTACTCCGAGGACGAACGCACCAAGCATCGCGGCGGCGACCTCGGCTGGTTCAGTCCAAGCCGAATGCCGCGGGATTTCACCGACATCGCCTTCGGTTTGCGGCCCGGCCAACTGAGCGAGCCCTTCCGCACCAGCCTCGGCTGGCACGTGGTCCAAATCCTCGAAGCCCGCCCCCCCGAGCGCCTCGATTTCGAAGCCCTCGAACCCGAGATCCGCGCCTGGCTCGAAACCGATCGCCGCCGCTATGCCATCGCCTCCCTCCTCAACCGCCACAAGACCGTGGCCACCGTCGAAGTCTTTCCCGACAACTTCGACGCCCGCTGAGATTCAGCCGGTCATTTACAGATCATGAATGGCCAAGAAAACGTTTTTTCGGTCACCTCCCGCTCGGAGGACCGGAACTTCGAAGGTTTGGGACCCGCTATCGGGAGCGCCCGAATTTCTCTGGTTGAGGTTTGTTGCCACCCTACAAATCCGACTTGCGCCGGGGAGCGGGTGGTCAGGGGTTCTGTGCTCCGGCTTGCTCTGTCTTGGATTCTTCGAGCCGCCGATGCACCACGACTTCATCCCAGTTCTTGCTTAGAGTGAACCCGACCACGTTGACCTCCTGGATTGAAAAGGAGGTCGCCGGATTCGGAGGCAATGAGTTCAAAATCCGGTCGATCGACTCTTTGGTGATGACGAGCGAATCAGGGTCGCATCGAATCTGAAGAACGTGTTCCGCATCCAACTGCATGAAGTGTGAATTGAACCTTACCGAGCCCGAGATATTGCCTTCGAAGTCCTCAAGCTCCAAGGCGCCAAGGAAATCGCTTCCGCTCATCGATTTCTTCACTGGCAACTGCTCTATTCGCTCAGGAAGCAGCGCGATGACTGTCTCTGGCACCGGACGATAATTTGGAAGGCATGACGTGGGCTCCGCTCCGCCGGCGCCTTCCTAACCGAGCATCCAGCAAGGAGCGCCGCGCCAAAGAGAGCGGCATTAGTCCGGATCGACATTTTGGACAGCACGCTAAGCATGTCACACACAGGCCGCAAAGCTTTCGGATTCGTGAACAGCGACTTGAAAAGGTTTTATTCAATTCTCTTTCGGAGACCGATTCCCTTTCAACCTCTCAAGTAGAGGGATGAACTTGTGATCAGTCTTGTTCAGGTCTTTCACGAGATGATAGGCGGTGTAGGCAGCGAACGGGAGATAGACCAGAAAGATGAGGATGCCCAGTATGACGTTGAACCACTGAGGAATCGAATGCTCAAATACTTCCAAGATCTTTAGAGGAATCATTACAGCCCAGAAGGCCACCAGGTACACGAACGCTCGAGCCAGAAGTTTCCATCCTTCTCGGTAGGCCTGAATGATCCTTTTCATCTTCATATCAGGTAGTTTTTGCACCGCCACAAACTTCACGTCCTGCAATCGGCTTAGCAAATCAGGACGCCGGCTTCAAGACGGAAATGAGCGCGGAGATCGGAATCTCGGGGGAGGCGGGCCGAGCGTTTGCAGACGCGCGACACCAAGGGGACGTGAGTCCTCGGCTTTTCCCGACCTTCGGGACTCGGAGATGGCGGGCCCACGCTCAGCGCCCTTTCCCAAACTCAACGGGGTAGGGTCGCGGACTCAACCCTGTCAGCTCGACCTTTTCCTCCGCTTCCTCCCCGGCCCGCTTGGGCTTGCAAGTTTCCCGGTCACACGGGAGACTCAGGGCCATGTTCCAGGAAAATCCGGATAAGGTCGGCGTCATCGGGCTCGGGATCATCGGGTCGCGGACGGCGGAGGTGCTGCGCAATGCGGGCTACCATGTCTATGTCTGGAATCGCTCGCCGAAACCGGAGCCGAATTTCGTGGCCTCGCCGGATGAACTGGCGCAACTGGCGGAGGTGATCCAGATCTTCGTCTCCAACGGCGAGGCGCTGCTGGAGGTGGTCGATCAGCTGAAAGATCGCCTTACGAAGAAACACCTGATCATCAGCTGCGCGACGGTGGACCCGGATTCGTCGAGGAAGGCGGCGGAGATCGTGGCGGGGACGGAGGCGACTTTCCTGGAGGCGCCATTCACCGGCAGCAAGGTGGCGGCGGAAAAGGGCGCGCTTGTCTACTACATCGGCGGCGATCCGAAGGCGCTGGAAAGGGCTCGCGGAGTGCTGGAAACGACGGCCAAGGAGATTCTCTACATCGGCGAGGTCGGCGACGCGGCGGTCGTCAAGATCGCCACCAACATGATCTCGGCGACGACGGTGGAGGTGCTGGCGGAGGCCTTCGCGGTGACGAAGGCGTCGGGCGTCGATCCGGAGAAATTCTCGGAAGCGCTGGAACACAACGGCTGCGCCTCGGCCCTGACGGCGATGAAGCTGCCGGCGATCATGGCCGCCGATTACGAGCCGCATTTCTCGCTGAAAAACATGTTCAAGGACGCGCAGTTCGCCCTGAACCTGGCCAATCGGCACCGGCTGGAGGTGCCGGCGCTCTCGACGACGGCGAGCGTGATGTTCAAGGCGATCCAGAAAGGCTGGGGCGAATCGGATTTCTCGGCGGTGGCGAGGAACTACCAGGCCGGTGAAGAAGAAAAAGACACATGACTCCTCCCGACCAACTCATCGATCTCTCCCCCCGCGCGAAATTCCGGCTTCACGGGCCGGACGCGGAGCGCTACCTCAACGGGCAGGTGAGCAACCGCGTCAGCCTGGCGACGGCGGAGAACGCGATCGCCGCCTGCGTCTGCAACGTGAAGGGGAAACTGGAAGGCGTTGTCTTTCTCAGTCGCTGCGCCTCGAGCGGCGATTTCCTCATCGACGCTCCCGGCGAATTGCGCGAGTCGCTCCTGGCACGGTTGGATCGCTACCTCATCGCCGACGATTGCGAACTGGAGGACGTCAGCGAGGTCTTCGCCCTCGTGCATGCGATCGGCGAAACGCCGCCCTCGATCGATCTCCCGGGCGCGGTGTGGAAGCGCGCCGACCGCTTTGGGGCGCCGGGTCACGACCTGTGGTTCGAGGCGGAATCGCGTTCGGCACTGACCGATTCCGCGGGCGGGTTGATCGGGGAGACCGCGCCGGCCGTGGAGGATTTCCGGATCCGGCACGGCGTGCCGCGCTGGGGCGCCGAGCTGACACCGGAGACGCTGCCGGCCGAGGCCGGACTCGACAAGACGGCGATCGACTTTCACAAGGGCTGCTACCTCGGCCAGGAGGTAATCTCCCGCATCCAGAGTGTGGGTCGGGTGAATCGCGCCCTGGCGCTGCTGGCGGTGACAGCCGGCACCGTCGCGCCGGGCGAGGCGGTTTTCCCCGAAGACGCGGACCACGATGCCAAGCCGGCGGGCCTGCTGACCAGTGTCACCTCGGACGGGGAATGGGCGCTCGGTTACCTCAAGCGCGACTGGTTGGCCGCGCAAACGAAGCTTGTCACGCGGGCGCCGGACGATAAGGTGACGGTTGGAAATCTGGAAGTCCGGAATTTCGAATAGAAATATCGAACGCGGACCTCCGGAGAGACACGAAACCACCGAGAGGAAACCGCTATGAAGATTTATCAACTGGTCGCACTGGCCCTCGCCGGGCTCGGCTGGCATTCGATCGCCAACGCCACGGACGTGGAGATGGTGATCGATGTCGCCGGAATCGAGCGCACCGTGGTCATCACGCTCGACGAAAAGATCGCCCCGAAGACGAGCGCCAATTTCGCGAAGCTCGCCTCCGAGGGCTTCTACGATGGCATCCGGGTGCACCGCATCATTCCCAACTACATCGTCCAGACCGGCGACCCCAACACCAGGGATGCCAGCAAGAAGGCCGACTGGGGCGAGGGCGGCCCCGGCTACACCCTTCCCGCCGAGCTGGGCGGCAAGCACGTTCGCGGCGCGGTGGCGGCGGCCCGGCTCGGGGACGCGGTCAATCCGGAACGCGAGTCGAGCGGGAGCCAGTTCTACGTCGCGCTCCGCGACATCACGCCGCTGGACGGGCAATACACCGTCTTCGGCACGGTGACCTCCGGCCTGGAGGCCTTCGATGAAATCGCCGGGGCTCCGGCCGACGAGAACAACGTGCCCACCGCCGAAATCAAGATCGTCAGCACCCGCGTGCTGGAAGACGAACCCGCCGCACCCGCGACCAGTCTCACGGCGACGGAATCGATGAAGCCGCAACCGGCTCCCGCGCCCGCCCCGGCACCGGCACCGGCACCCGCTTCAGAACCGGCTCCCGTTTCCGTGGCCGAAGCGAATCCTCCCGCGCCCGCACCCGCTCCGCCGATGACGGCGCAGCCGGAACCCGATCCCCTGGCGGCGAACACCGGGACCGACGCCCCGAAGGAAACCCACTTCCTCCTCGAGTCGGACGAATCGATGCCGGTCAACGTCGACAAGGCGCCGGCCGAGATGCCGCGCCTCCGCATCGATGACCAGAAACTCGCCGATGCGGCCAACGAAATGACCGGCCGCCAGGACGGATTCGTTCCCCTGACCGAGGTCGGTACCGATCGCGGCACCGGTTCGGCCCTTCCTTCTCCGGCGCCCCTTCCCTCGCCGGCACCGGGATCGAGCCCGATGCCCGCCGCGGCTTCCCCGGCACCGCAACCGATCCCTCAGCCGGAGCCCGAGCCCATCGCGGCCACGCCTCCGCCTCCGGCCTGGACCGAGCCGGAACCCGCGCCTGTCTCCCAGCCCGCCCCGAGTCCGGCACCGGCGACCGAGCCGTTTCCCTCTCCCGCGCCCGCCTATCCGACCGCGATCGAACCCGATCCGCTGGGCGGACCCGCCGCCGGCGCGCCCGGGGAAGCGGTGCCACCGATGGCGCAGGAGGCCCCTGCCGAGGCTGCGCCGAAGAAACCAGAAAAACCGCGGGGACCGCTGGGGCGCCTCATCCACCGAATCTGGTGAGATAATACCATTTCCGAGAAAAAACCTGACGATTTTCGGAGGCGGTTTTTCTCGGGGCGAGGCACGAGGAGGACGCGATGCGGGCATCGCAACCGACGAGCAACGAAGCAACCGGAGACAACCGACC
>JAUIGT010000439.1 GCA_030432615.1 Verrucomicrobiia bacterium | reverse complement strand
GGCGACCGGGATCATTTTCGGCACCTGGGCCTCGTTCCTCCAGGTCGTCGGAGATATCTACCTGGGCCTGCTCCAGATGACGGTGCTCCCCTACATCGTCGTTTCCCTCATCTCCAAGATCGGGAGCTTCACCTACGACCACGCCCGGCAGGTCGGCCTCCACGGGATGAAGATCCAAGCCTGGCTCTGGGCGATCTCCCTGGGCTTCGTCGTGATTCTTCCGCTGTCCCTTCCGGAGTGGGAAGCCGGGACGTTCTTCAGCGCCAGCCTCATCGAGGAGCCGGAGGCGTTCGATTTTCTCGGCCTCTACATTCCCATCAATCCCTTCGCCTCCCTCGCCAACAACATCGTGCCAGCAGCGGTGGTCTTCAGCATTCTCATCGGGATCGCCCTGATTCCGCTGGACAGCAAGGACCAGGTTCTCCAGCCCTTCGATACCTTCGGAGAGGCGCTCGGGAACATTGCCCACGCCGTCATCCGCCTCTCTCCCTGGGGGACCTTCGCCCTGACGACCGGGGCAGTGGCCACCTCGACCCCCGGCGAGCTGATCCGGCTCGGGGGATACCTCGGGACCTATACTCTCGGGATCCTGCTCTTGACCCTGGTTCTTTTCCCCGCCCTTCTCTGCTCCCTCACTCCCATCCGCTACTGGAAGCTGATGGGGCGGTGCCGCGGCACCCTGTTCACCGCCTTCGCCACCGGGAAGATGTTCGCCGTGCTGCCGATGATCATCGAGGACGTCCGCACCCTTCTGGCGAAGTGCGGCACCGAGGAAGAGCGGGCCGAGGAAGCGGCCAACGTCCTGGTTCCCCTCGCCTACCCCTTCCCGAACGCGGGCAAGGTTCTCACCATCGTCTTCATCCCCTTCGCCGCCTGGTTCATCGGTCAGCCACTCGAGCTACGGGACTATCCCATGCTCGTGTCCGTGGGCTTGCTGAGCTTCTTCGGCAGCCCCATCGTCGCCATTCCCTTCCTGCTGGGCATGTTCCGCCTTCCCGCCGACCTGGTCGCTCTGTTCATCGTCGCCGGGCTCTGGGGCGCGCGATTGGGAGACATGCTCGGGGTCATGCACCTGACCGTCTTCTCCCTGCTCACCAGCGCCAGCCAGGACGGGTGGTTGCGGATTCAGAAAACCCGGGCGCTGGGCTGGCTCGTCGCCTCGATCGTCGCGGGTTGCCTCACCCTCTGGCTCAACCATGCCACCATCAGTTGGAGCCTGGCCGACCGCCCCCCTCCCGCCGACCGGGTCGCCTCGATGCAGCCCTTCTTCGGTGAGAACCTCCATGCCGTCGAACCGCCCCCGGAAACCCAGCCCTCCCCCCTGCTCGAAAACGAGACCATCCTGGAGAGGATCCGGCGCACGGGCATCCTCCGGGTCGGCTTCCCGCCGGAAACCCCGCCCTACTGCTACCGCAACACGGAGGGAAACCTGGTCGGAATGGAGATCGATCTCGTCTATCGGCTCGCCGTCGAACTGGAAGCCGAGTTGCACCTCGTTCCCTATCATCCCGGCTCTCTCGAGGAAGGGTTCACCGAGGACCATTTCGATGTCGCCATCGGTGGGCGCGCCCTGGTCATCCATGACAAGAAGGACTACGAGGAATCCGCTCCCTACCTGGAACTCAACGCCGCGCTCGTGGTTCCGGACCACCGCGCGTCGGAGTTCTCCTCGGAGAAGACGATCCGAAGACTCGAGCGACTGCGCATCGGCTACATCGAGGAGGGCGTCCTGATTCAGACCGGTCGCCATCGTTTCCAGGGATTGGAAATCGTTCCGTTGAAGGAGGCCGGCGAATACCTCGACGGCCGGGTTTCGGACCTGGACGCCCTGCTCACCACCGCGGAAACCGGGGCTATCTACACCATGATTCATCCCGAATTCTCGGTCGTCATTCCCCGGGAACTGCGCGTCCGTGTTCCCATCGTGCTCGTCGTGGCCAGGGACGACGAATTTCGCCGGCTCGTCGATCGCTTCGTCCAGATCAAGCGAGCCGACGGTACCGTGGAGGCCCTCTACGATCACTGGATCCTCGGAAATTCCCCCGACAAGTCCGAGGAGCGCTGGTCCGTGGTAAAAGACGTGTTTGGTTGGGGAAAAGAGTGATAGTCTTTGCCGAGATCAACCCGGCCTTCACGGAAATTCCGACTTCCCTTCTTCCCCGTTCGCGTTCGATGACTACCCAAGGAATCTCCTTCCCCATCCTCTTCCTCGCCCTCGCCGCGGTGTTCCCTGCGGCAGCCCAGGAGGGCGAGAGGTTCGATCTCGAGCAGCTCCGATCCCTGGAAACCACGGTCCAACTTCGCCGGAAAGCCGCGCGGCTCGAAGTGACCACCCGGCGGGAGCTTGACGCGATCCAAGGGAGCGGCGACTCCCGGGCCATCAACGAGATCGCGGGCCGGCTCGACATCCTCGACTACACCGACGATCGTCTCGCGACACTCCTCGAGGGGGCTCCCTCGACCAGGGAGATCGTCGAATCGAACGCCTACGGCCAAAGAATCCTCGCGGGCGTCGAGGAACCGGTGGAAGGCGAGCTCTTTCCCTCGGTTCCGGCCCTTTTCGCCAACACCGTCCTCGGGGGGATCTTCGGGTTCGAGGTTCCCGGACTCTCCGAAAGGAAGCAACATCGCCCCCTCGGCGAGTCCCGCGCCCGGTTGGAATCCCCGCTGCTCCACGAGGAAGGGCGGGACGATTTCTTCTCGGTGGAGGAACTGGCCGACCTGACGCCCGAAGAGGTGTCCCGGGTCGATATCAGTCCGGATCATCCGAACTGGTATGATCGCGAGTCATGGAAGGACATCCGTCCCCGCGCGCTCGATCACTTCGAGGACATCATCGAGGACGGCATCACCCGCAGCCTCAGGGAGCAGGGCTCCACCTCCGATTACGAACTGGAGCAGGCGCAGAAGGTTCTCTTCCTCGACTACATCTTTCACGCCGCCACCACGCCCAAGGGCCAGGTCCAGGACGCCTTCGGCGGACTCTGGAAGATCAAGTGGGGACCCGAAGCCTCGATCGCCTCGGTCACCACCCGTCTCTACCTCCTGGCCGGAGCCCGGATGACGAACGTGATTCTCACCAACGGAACCGGTCCCGCCGCCATGACCCTCGTCCTCGCGGACCCGGAGGAAGCCGCCACGCAGAAGCCGAGTCCGAAACTGGCCTACCCGACCACCGTAGACGAACTGGTCTCCGCCATCCAAGGCTTCTACGAATTCGACCTACGACCCTACCTTCACAGCCAGGGCACCATCACCGCCGCCAACGTCGATTCGGTCCTGCGAAATCTCCCCGAGGGCGCGAAGCCCGAGTTCCGGAAAAACCAACTCATCGGCCGCACCTGGGTCGCCTTCAAGGAATCCAGCATCGAGCTGAACACGGATGGCTTCATCCGACACGGCGACGGACTCCGCCTCTCGGACCCGCTCGCCGTGCACGACCGGGTCGCCCGAGCTTCCTTCCTCTTCGACATGTGGGTCGGGAACCGGGACGTCAAGGACGCCAACAGCGACACCTACTTTCTCATGGATCGGCCGGGCGAGGTCTACGCCTACCGAGAGGGGCGCAGTGACCAGGGCATGACGCTCGGTTCCCTGACAGCGCCGGGAGACATCAACAAGTTCGACACCGGCCGGAAATTCGCCAGGCGGGGCCTCTTCGGAAACCTGCGCTTCCACCAGAGCATCATCTTCGAGCCCGAAGCCTACAAGGCGATCACCTGGGCCGACGGAAAGTGGATGGCGCGCCACCTCGCGGACATCAGCGACGACGACATCCGCAGGGCGGTAAGCGCCTCGGCGTGGCCGGATTTTGCGCAGGAAGCCCTCGCCTATCGTCTCCTCGATCGACGCGACCGGATCGCGAAACTCTTCGGCATCGATCCGGGCCCGGAGATCCCCGCACCCTCGATGGCGATCGCGCTCGGAACCCCCGGGCAGATCCGCGCCGCGGAAGAGCGCTACGGTCTGCCTCCGGGCTCCCTCGCCGACGAATTGGCCGGAGTAAAGGTCGATCCGGACTACACCGAAGTGGTGCTCGAGGACGGCATCATCACCAGCGGTCTCGATTCCGCGCTCGTCCGAGCCCTGACCCGGCACGCCTACCCCTCGGGCCTCGCGAGTCGCTACCAGCTCGGCAAGCCGCCCAAGTGTCTCCGATAGGGAGTCGCTGGCTCAGGACTACGCCTCGGATCCGGCGGGAGCGACCGTCCTGTCCCCGCTTTTCGCGGTCGCTTTCCGGTTCTCCCTGAGGAGCAGGAAAGCAATCCCGATCCAGAGGACCACGAAGAGGGCGTTCGCCATTCCGAAGCCGGCCAGGCTCAGTCCCAGCCAGGTGGTCCCGGCGTAGACCAGCCCCGCGGAAATCACGTCGCCCGCCCGGACGAAGAAGGTGTCGATCGCCTGCTTGGCCGCGTATTTCTCCTCCACCGAAGTCGGCAGCCAGAGCATCTGCTTGACCGTATTCATCAGCGAATAGTCCGTCGAATTCTCCGCCAGCTTGAAGACACGGAAGACGGCGAAGCCGGCCCCCAGGGCCACGAGCGAATAGGCTCCCAGCGAGATGACCGGGAGGATGAACAGGGCTCCCGCCATGCCCAGGAACTTCACGATTCTTGAAACCAGCAGGGCCTGGATCACGATGGTGACGATGTTCACCCAGAAGAAGAAGGTGCCATAGAACGCGCCGATGTATTCCTCCACCGCCGCCTCGCCACCGCTCCCCGCCTGTTCCTTGGCGTTCTCCACCACGGAACTCCCGAGGATGTATTCGCCCGTCGTGTTGACGATGTTCAGCACCACCAGCAGGGCGGCGATCAGGAGGAGATAACGGCTCCTCAGCACCATGGCGAACCCGTTGCTCTTCTTGAGTGGCGTCGATTTCCGCTCCCGCTTTTCCCTGGCCTGTTCCCTTCGACCGATGATCACGAAAAGCAGGAGATGAAGCACCAGCAGGCCGGCGGCGATCATCAGCATCACCTCCGAGGAGATCCCCGCCTCGTAGAGCCGACCCGCGATCGCCGCCCCGATGGGGGCGCCCGAAGTCGCGCCCACCGCGATGATCGCGAACAACCGCTTTCCCTGCTCTTCCGTGTAGAGATCGTTGGCGTAGGACCAGAACTGCGCAATCAGGCTGACGCTGAAGATGCCCAGCCACACGAAGAAGGCGAAGCCGACATGCGGCACCTCTCCCATGATGCCCAGGATGAAAGCCACGATGCAGGCCACGAAGAAGAGAATGACCACGGCCAGCAGTCGCTGGCGGGAAAGGCGCGAAGCCACCCAACCGTAAAGGGGCACGTAGGCAATGAGGAAGACCGCCTGGAAGGCCGCCGCGTAGGATTTCAGCTCGGCGCCGCCCTCGAGCAGTATCAAGGGCTC